>JAOPYP010000151.1 GCA_025964635.1 Actinomycetes bacterium
CGATTCCGCCCGCGACAGCCGCCTGGGTCAGTTCCAGGGTGGCGGCGCGATCCGAGCCGTACGGTGAGATTCCGATGCGCATGGCGCCACACCCTAACCCGGCGCTGCGGACCCGGTCATCACGGCCGCGGCGGGTGCCCGGGACCGGTCGTGGCTGCCCCGGTGTCCCGGGCGCGCCCGGCCACGGCGAGCAGCATGGCCCGCAGCCCGAGCACGGGTGCTGGATCGGGCATGAGGACGTGGACCCAGCCGTCGGCCACACGGCACTCGTGGCTTGCGACCCGGTCGGGGCGGTTGATGCACTGCCCCGTGCGCAGGTCGTACCGCCAGAAGTGGCCCGGGCAGGTCAGTATGCCGTCGCGGACCAGGCCGCCGGACAGCGCAGTGTTGCGGTGGGCGCATTCGTCCGCCACGGCGACGGGTGATCCGCCGGCAAGCGACAGGCACAACGCGTGACCTTTGCATGCGACCCGGACTGCCCTGCGGTCCGACAGGTCAGCCAGGCGGATGATCCGTTCCCAGGACGGCACGGCTACCTGCCTAGGACGGGAATTGCAGGACGACGGCCTTGGCCTCGGTGAAGAACTCCTCCGAGTACAGGCCGCCTTCGCGCCCGATGCCGGAGTCCTTCATGCCGCCGAACGGCGCGCGGAGATCCCGGATGAAGAAGCAGTTCACCCACATCGTGCCGGTCCGGACCTCGCGGGCTACCTTGTGGGCGGTGTCCAGGCTGGTCGTCCAGATCATGCCGGCCAGGCCGTAGCGGCTGTCGTTGGCCAGCGCGATCGCCTCGCCGACGTCGTCGAACGGCGCGATCACCTGCACGGGGCCGAAGATCTCCTCCTGGGAGATCCGCCAGCTGTTCTCCACGTCGGCGAACACCGTCGGCTCCACGTAGTTGCCGTCCGCCAGCGGGCCGTCGGTGAGCCGGTGGCCGCCGGTCAGCAGCTTCGCGCCTTCCTGTTCACCGAGCTGGATGTAGGACAGCACCTTGTCCAGGTGCTCGCGGGACACCAGCGGGCCGACCTGGGTCGCTGGCTCGCGCGGGTCGCCGACGACCAGGTCCTGGGCGGCCGCCACGTACCGGGCGCAGAACTCGTCGTAGATGGGGCGCTGCACGAACAGCCGGGAGCCGGCCAGGCAGACCTCGCCCTGGTTGCGGAAGAGCCCATCGATGGTGCCGGGCACGGCGCGGCCGAGATCGGCGTCGGCCATCACGATCGCCGCGCTCTTGCCGCCCAGCTCGAAAGAGCAGCGTTTGAGCGTCCCCGCGGCCTTGGCCATGATCAGCCTGCCGGTGGCGCTCTCGCCGGTGAAGGTGACCAGGTCCACGCCGGGGTGCCCGGTGAGCCGCTCGCCTGCCTCGCCGGGGCCGAAGCCCTGCACGACGTTGAAGACGCCGGGCGGCATTCCCGCGTCGGCGAACGCCTGCGCCAGCAGGCTCGCGGTCAGCGGGCTCTGCTCGGCGGGCTTGAGGATCACGGTGTTCCCGAAGGCCAGGGCCGGCGCGATCTTCCAGGTTTCCAGCATCAGCGGGAAGTTCCACGGCGAGATGCATGCGGACACGCCTGCGGGCTCGCGCAGCGTGTATGTCATCACGTTGTCCCACGGCTTGTCGTAGGTCTCGGTGTGCGTGTGCTCGGCGAAGTCGGCAAAGAACCGCAGGTTGTACACCGCGCGGGGAATGTCCTTGGTGCGGGACTCGCGGATCGGCTTGCCCATGTCGCGGGTCTCGGCGGCGGCGAACTCCTCCAGCCGCTCCTCGATCAGCGCCGCGGCGGTGTGCAGGATCCTCTTGCGTGCGGCCGGATTCATTGCCGGCCACGGGCCGTGGTCGAAGGCGCTGCGGGCCGCGTCCACCGCGCGGTCGGCGTCGGTGACGCCGCCCCGCGCCACCTGCGCGATGACGGTGTTGTCGATCGGAGACACCGACTCGAACGTGGCGCCGTCGGTGCTGCCGGCCCACTCGCCGCCGATGAAGTGCCGGACAGTGATCATGGCGTGGCCTCCCCGGCGGGTGGCTCACCTGATGGCGACGGTGGCGGTGACGGCTCGGCCGGCGCTGCGTTCGGGCCGCGGGCCGTGGCGTAGGGCACGCCGCCGATCCCCCATTCGTCCGTGCTGACCTCGTAGATAGCCACCCGGACCCGTTCCAGCGGGGTGTCCAGCGCGCTCGCCACCGCCGCGGACACCTGGGCGATCAGCGCGTGCTTCTGTGCGGCGGTCCGGCCGGACACCATCGTGACCTGGACGAACGGCATCAGCGGAGCTCCTTCACTAATCCCGGCAGGCCAGCTCGACGGTGCCGAGCCGGTCGAAATGGGCGACGATCGTATCCCCGGGTGCGACGGGCACCGCCTCGGTCAGCGCGCCGGCGATGACAACCTGGCCGGCGGCCAGCCCGCGGCCCCGGCCGGCCAGGGCGCGGACCAGCCACGCGACTGCCGCCGCCGGGTGGCCGAGCACCGCGGCCCCGGCCGCGGTGCCGACGAGCTCGCCGTTCTTCTCCAGTACCAGCCCGGTCAGCCGCAGGTCCACGCCGCCCGGCTCGGTGGCCTGGCCGCCGAGCAGGAACCCGGCGGCCGAGGCGTTGTCCGCCACGACGTCCGGCAGGGTGAAGGAGTAGCCGGCGAACCGGGAATCCAGCACATCGATCGCGGGATACAGCGCGGCCGTGGCCGCCAGCACGTGCGCCGCGGTGACCTGGGGGCCCGCCAGGTCCCTGGACATCAGGAAGGCGATTTCCGGCTCGCAGCGCGGCTGGATGAGCCGTCCGCAGTCCAGGGGCTGGCCGACATCCAGCGCCATGTGGTCGGTCAGCCAGCCATACAGCGGCTGGTCGACGTGCATCTGCCGCTGCTTGGCCGCGCTGGTGAGGCCGAGTTTTGCCCCGGCCACCACGGCGCCGTCCTGCACCCGCGCGGCCACCACGGCATCCTGCACCTCGTAAGCGGTGCCGACGCCGAACGGGCCGCACGTGGTGGTCAGCGCCGCGATCGGCGTCCGCTTGGTTTCCGCGTCCACCAGACGGGCGGCGAGCTCGCGGACACTGGCCGCGGCATCCGTACCGGTCACGGCGAGACCTCCTGGCCGGACCGCGCGGCCAGTTCCAGGGCCACGTCGATGATCATGTCTTCCTGGCCGCCGACCACCTTGCGGCGGCCCAGCTCCAGCAGGATCTCCGCCTGCGAGACGCCGTACCGCGCCGCGGCCCGCTCGGAGTGCAGCATGAACGAGCCGTACACGCCCGCGTAGCCGAGGATGAGCGACGCCCGGTCGACCACCTGGGGCCGCTGCAGCGCAGGCCGGACGGTCTCCTCGGCGACGCTGGCCGCGGCCAGCACGTCGACGCCGGTCTCGATGCCCAGCTTCTCGCATACGGCCACCAGTACCTCGGTGGGGCAGTTGCCGGCGCCCGCCCCGGCCCCGGCAGTGCACGCGTCGACGTGCAGTGCCCCGGCCTCCAGGGCGGACAGGGAGTTGGCCACGGACAGCGAGAGGTTCTCATGGGCGTGGATGCCGACCGGGATATCCAGCCCGGCGACCAGCGCCTCGATCCGGGCGCGGGCCATCGGCGTGGTCATCGCCCCGGCCGAGTCGACGCAGTAGACCACGTCAGCGCCATAGTCCTGCATCTTCCTGGCCTGCGCGAGCAGCTGCTCCGGCTCGATCATGTGAGCCATCATCAGGAAGCCGACCGCCTCCAGGCCGAGTTCCTTGGCCATGCCGATGTGCTGCTCGGCGATGTCCGCCTCCGTGCAGTGCGTGGCGATGCGGGCGACGGCGGCGCCCAGGTCGGCGATGGCGCGGAGATCCTCGGCGGTGCCGATGCCCGGGATCAGCAGGCAGGCGATCTTGGCGGTCTTCGCCGCCGCCACCGCCGCGGAGATCAGCTCCATGTCGTTGGTGCCGGAGAAGCCGTAGCTGAACGACGATCCGCCCAGGCCGTCGCCGTGGGCGACTTCCAGCACCGCGACACCGGCCTGGTCGAGCCCGGCCACGATGTCGGTGACCTGCCGCTGGGTGTACTGGTGGCGGACGGCGTGGGAGCCGTCGCGCAGGGTTGAGTCGGTCAGGCGGAAGTCGGCCGCGCTCACGCTGCCACCCCTGCCAGCCGCTGGGCCTTGGCCTCGGCGACCCGGACCGCGGCCGCGGTCATGATGTCAAGGTTGCCGGCATAGGGGGGCAGGTAGTCCCCGGCCCCCTCGACCTCCAGCAGGACGACCACCCGGTGCGGGACCGTGCCGCCCGGGGTGTCGAACGGCCCCTCCTCGATGACCGGGTGGTTCTTCAGCCGGTAGCCGGGGACGTAGGCGGCGACGCCGGCGACCATGCGCTGTACCGAGTCGAGCACGGCCTGATGATCGGTGCCCTCGGGCAGCGCGCAGAACACTGTGTTGCGCATCAGGATCGGCGGGTCCGCCGGATTGAGGATGACGATGGCCTTCCCGTGCGCCGCGCCGCCGATCTCCTCCAGGGCGCGGGCTGTGGTCCGGGTGAACTCGTCGATGTTCTGCCGGGTGCCGGGCCCGGCCGACGCTGAGGCCACGGTCGAGACCATCTCGGCGTACCGGACGTCGGCGGCCCGGCTGACCGCGGCGACGATGGGCGTGGTGGCCTGGCCGCCGCAGGTGACCATGCTGAGGTTGGGCGCGTCGAGGTGCTCGGCCAGGTTGACCGCCGGGATCACCTTGGGGCCGCGGGCGGCCGGGGTCAGGTCGATGACCGGGATGCCGAGACCGGCCAGCACCGCGGCGTGCCGCACGTGCACGTGCGCGCTGGTGGCGTCCAGCACCAGGTCGACCCGATCCGGATGATCGGCCACCCAGCTGATGCCGTCCGGGGTCGCCTCCACCCCCAGGCTGCGGGCCCGGGCCAGGCCGTCGCTGGCCGGGTCGATGCCGATCAGCGCGGCCAGCTCCAGCTGGTCCGAGCGCCGTATCTTGATCATCAGGTCGGTGCCGATATTGCCGGAGCCGATGATCGCGCATCTGAGTCCCATGGGCTGTCCTTTCAGCGTAGGGGCGGCCGGTCGTGGCCGGGATGGCCTTGCCAGTGACGGGAGCGTCCGGTCAGCGGACCCGGAGGCCAACCGCACCCAGCCGGTCGAACTCCGCGCGGTAGTTCTGGCCGGCCGTGATGTCGACCGCCGCATGGAGCGCGCCGGTCATGATGAACTGGCCGGCCCGCAGGTCCTCGCCGAGTGGGTGCAGGGTCTGCACTAGCCACGCGACCGCCTGCAGGGGGTTGCCCAGCGCGGCGGCGCCCGCGCCGGTGGCGATCAGGTTGCCGTTGCAGGTCAGCACCATGCCGAGGACCCGCAGATCCAGGCCGGCGGCGGGGGTAAGGGCCGGGCCGAGCACCACGGCGCCGCTGCTGGCCAGATCGGCGATAGTGTCGGCCAGCTTGATCTTCCAGTCGGCGATCCGGCTGTCGACGATCTCCAGCGCCGCCACGGCGCCCGTGACTGCCGCGGCGACGTCCAGGGCGGTGCAGTCCGGCCCGCGCAGGTCCTCGCGCAGGACCAGGGCGATCTCGGCTTCTACCCGGGGGGCGATGAACGAGGCAGCGGATACCGCAGCGCCGTCCGGGTTCAGGTGAGAGGACAGCACGGGCGCAAAGTCGGGGGAGTCCACGCCGAGCAGCTGCTGCATCGGAGTGCTGGTCAGCCCGAGCTTGTAGCCGACTACGCGCTCGCCCCCAGCGGTGAGCGCGGCCACCAGTTCCTGCTGCACCCGGTAGCCGTCGGCCATCGTCATGCCGGGGTGCCGGGCGGTCAGCGGGGGGATCGCGATCCCCGCCTGCCGGGCCTGGTGCAGGTCGGCGGCGAGTTTGCTGACCTCGGCGTCCGTCAGGCTCACGAGATGGCCTCTCTGGGCTCGGCGACGCCACCGGCCAGCCGGTGGCTGATCTGGGCGGCCGCATCGGTGACGGGGCGCGCGAAGCGGCGCAGGTTGTCGCCGTTGACGCGCTGCACCGGGCCGGCCACGGACACGGCGGCGATCACCGTGCCGGACCGGTCCCTGATCGGCGCGGAGATGGAGGCGATGCCCATCTCGGACTCGTTGACGTTCTCGGCCCAGCCCCGGGCCCGGATCTGGTCGAGCTCAGCGCGCAGGGCGTCGACGCTGGTGATGGTGTAGGTCGTGCGGCGGACCAGCCGCATGCCGTCCAGCCGCCGGTCGAGCTCATCGGGCGGCAGGAACGCGAGCAGCAGCTTGCCCGTGCCGGTGCAGTGCACCGGGGCCCGGTTGCCGATCCGGCCGAACAGCCTGACCGTGTGCGGGCTCTCGCGGCGCTCGACGTACACCACCTCACGGCCATCGAGCACCGCGAGCTGCACGGTCTCCTTAGTCAGGTTGCGCAGCTGGTCGAGCACCGGGGTGGCGGCGCCATGCAGCAGGGAGGCGCTCTGCGCGCTCGCCCCCAGCACCTGCATGGCCACGCTGAGCCGGTACCGGCCCGTGTCCTCCACCCTCTCCAGCAGGCCCTCCGCGGCCAGGGTGTGCGCGATCCGGTGCGCGGTGCTCTTGGCGATACCCAGCCGGCGGGCCAGGTCGCTGACCCCCAGCTGCGGATCACCACGTCCGAACTCGCGGAGCATCCGGGCGGCATTGCGCACGCTGGCGAGCAGCTGGGTCTCGCCGTCCGGCCGCGTCGCCGTCATGACGCCCCCTGACGGCTGGCGGGGCGGCCGGCGCGGGCCGATGCCACCAGGGCACGGCGGATGGCCGCGTCGTCATCGCCCGCCGCCGCGCGGGCCACATCCGGGTGGCCAGGTGCGAGAGCCACCGCCAGCAGGCGCACCGCGTGGTGCAGCCCGAGCCGCTCCGCGGCCGCGAACTCGTCCACCAGAGTTTCCCGGCCGCGCAGCGCCGCCCGGAGGGTGTCCGTGTCGCGGACGGCCGACGCGTGCTGATTGGCCAGCCCGGTGCCCGCGTGCTGGGCATGGTGCGGGGCCAGGCCGCCCCCGGGGGCCACGGACAGGTGGTAGAGGACGTCGGTGATCCCGATGACGCGCCGCACGTCCCCGGGCGCGGGGCCGGCCTCCTCGACCAGCGCGAGCGCCGGGAGCACGACCGGGTCGTAGAACCGCACAGTCCAGGCCAGGTCGCTGTCCGTGTCGTGTTCCTGTACCTCCTGGCCGCGTGGCTGGGGCAGCGGGTCGGCCGTGGCCAGGAGGTGCAGGTGCCGGGCCGCCGCCACCACGACCGTGAACTGGCCCGCCCGCAGCAGCGGGAGCGCGGCCTGCTCGCCGGGCGGCAGCAGGACTGAAGCGCCCAGATAGGCGTGGTGCAGGGCGGCCACGTAACTGCGCAGCGCGGCCCGCATCGCCTCGGGCTGGCCGGCGGGCGGCTGGTCTGCGGTCATGGGGAGAATCTAGAACAACTGTCCCGCATAGAGGTACATGGGTCCTGTATGCGGGACACCAGATTTAGGTTTTGTGACACAGCGCACAACGGCCGGCCCCGGCCGGCCTGTGCATCCCGCGTAGCTCCGGCGGATTCGCGGAGAAGGGGGGACGGGTGGGCATCCTGCGGCTGTCCCATGTCGATGTGACTGTTACCGACCTGGACCTGGCCAGTGCGTACTACACCGAGGTCATCGGGATGGTCCTGGTGGAGCGCACCGCCGACTCGGTCTACCTGAAGTGCTGGGACGAGGCCGATCATCACTCGCTGCGGCTGACCTACGCCCCGCGGGTCGGGTTCGACCTGATGAGCTTCAAGGTCGAGCGGGACGACGACCTGTCCCAGCTCGAGAACGCGGTAGCCAGGTACGGCTTGCCGGTCCGCCGGCTGAGCCGGGGCGACAGCGTCGGGCAGGGCGAGTCGATCCGGTTCGAGACCCCGAGCGGCCACACCATGGAACTGGTGCACGACGTGCGCAGGCTGGGCAGCTCGCTGCCGCGGGTCAACCCGCAGCCGTTTCTGTACCGGCCGGGCGGTGACGGCGGCCTGCCCGGGATCGCCCCGCCCCGGATGGACCACGTGCTGGTCACCGCCGAGGAGGTGGGCGAATCCACCCAGTTCTACGCCGACGTCCTCGGCTTCCGCGTCACCGAGCAGCTGCTGGACGGCCACGGCCACCAGGTCGGCACCTGGATGGAACGGTCGCATTCGCCGCATGATCTGGCCGTGGTGTCCGGCCCGAACGGCGGCCTGCACCATTTCGCCTACTGGCTGGACGACTGGGATCACGTCCGGGACGCCGCCGACATCCTGGCCTACAACGGCATCTCCGTGGATGTCGGCCCGACCCGGCACGGGATCACCCGCGGCTCGACCATCTACTTCTTCGACCCGCTTGGCACGCGCAACGAGGTGTTCACCGGCGGGTACCGGCCGGATCCGGACTTCCCGATGATCACCTGGACCGAGGACAACGCGGGCCGGGCGATCTTCTACTACGAGGGCGAGCTCAACGACCGTTTCATGAAGGTGCACACCTGATGGGAATCCTGCGGCTGTCGCACGTGGAGATCCGGGTCCCGGACCTGGAGCTCGCCACCGCTTACTACAGCGAAGTGGTCGGCCTCATTGAAACCGCCCGCGAGCCCGAACGCGTGTTCATGAAGTGCTGGGATGAGCACCAGCACCACTCGGTGGTGCTCGTCTACGCGCCGACCCACGGGCTGAACTCGTTCGGCTTCAAGGTCACCGACGCTGCCGACCTGGACTACTACGCCGGCCGGGTCGAGGCCGTCGGCGTGGAGGTGGAGCGGCTCGAGAAGGGGGAGTGGGGGCCAGGGCACGGCCAGGCCATCCGCTTCGACCTGCCCAGCGGGCACCGGATGGAGCTGGTGCACGGCATGGAGCAGGTCGGCAACCTGCTCCCGCGCACCAACCCGCCGCCCCGGCCGATGAACCTGACCGGCATTGCGCCGCCGCGCCTGGACCACCTGTTCCTGACCGCCGAGGAGGTGGACACCGTCACCGTCTTCCTGCGGGAAATACTGGACTTCCGGCTGACCGAGCAGGTCATGGGGGATGACGGCTTCCAGATCGCCACCTGGCTGGAGGTGTCGCACACCTCCCACGACATCGCGGTGATCACCGGCTCGAACCGGGGCCTGCACCACTTCGCGTTCTGGGTGGATGACTGGAACGACCTGCGCAGCGCGGCCGATGCCTGCGCGTACCACGGGGTGCACATCGAGACCAACCCGACCCGGCACGGGGTGTCCCGGGGCCAGTGCCTGTATTTCTTCGACCCCTGCGGCAACCGCAACGAGATGTTCACCGGCGGCTACTGGGTCGACCCGGACGCCGAGCCGATCACCTGGACCGAGGCGGAGATGGGCCGGGCGCTGTTCTACTACGACGGAGTCGTCAACCAGAAGTTCCTCACGGTGCACACATGACCGGCACCGGCGACGGGCCCCCTCCGGCCGGGGTGAATGGCTCGGCCCGGCCGGACCGCCCGCGGGCTGACCTGCCGCGGGGTGACCTGCCGCGGACCGAGCGGCCGGACGCGCCCGCCTACCTGACGCGCTACCAGTCGCGCGGCGCGGCCCCCGGGCCGGATGGCCCGGCAGACGATGCGGACGTGCCCCTGTACCTGCGCCGGTTCCGCGAGCGGCAGGCCCGCGGGGCCGAGCCAGACGACCTGCCGCGGTGGAACGGCGAGGAACTGGGCGTCACCCGGGCCTGGGCGGACGTCACCCGCACCAAGGAGATCGTGCCGGAGCGGCGCGACCAGATGGCCACGGTAGTCACCGACGTCTACCTCGTCCGGCACGGGGAGACCCAGGGCTACTCCTCGGAGTCCGGCCTGACCCCGCTCGGCTCGTGGCAGGCGCACCGCCGGGGCCAGGAGATCGCCCGCCGGGTGCAGACTGGCCACCGCGTCATCATGGCCTGCGCGCCCACCAACCGGGCCCGGCAGACCGCGGAGCACCTGCGCCGCGGGCTGGCGGACAACCTGCGGCTGTTCGGCCGCGGCGCCGAGGTCTCGGCCATCACGGCGATGCCGGAGTTCGGGAATTTCGCCGTGGCCACCCCGGATGGGCCGCGGGATGTCACCGCGGCGTTCCGGCTCTACCACCGCGAGATGGAGAAGTACGAACGCATCGGGCTGGGCGAGCGGCCCGGCTGGCTGGTGGAGATCGACCGGTTCTGGCGCGTGCAGCAGGGCGGCGGGGACCCCATCACCTGCTGGCTGTCGCTGCCGATGATGTACTTCGAGCCGCCGATCTCCTGTGTGCGGCGGTTCTGGGCCGGTATCCAGCGGGTCCGGCAGGAGACCCCTGGCCAGTCGGTCGTGGTCGCGACCCACTCAGGGCCGATCCGGGCCTTCGCCACCTGGGCCATGGGCTACGACCCGGGGGAACCGTTCAACGCCGAGTTCGTCCGGGTCCGCCTCATCGAGGGCGGTGTGACCGCGCTGATCACCTACCGCAACCGCGTCCAGGAGATGCGGGTCCCGAGCCCCGCTGACCTCCCGGCCGCCGAGGACACCCGGTTCGGCCTGCCCGCGCGAGAGGACACCCTGGTATGACCGCACAGTCTGATACGGCAGCCCGGGCGCGACGCCAGAACCTGGTCTGGTTCGACCATTTCGACAGCGTGGAGAAGGCCTGCCTGGGCGGGAAGAGCGCCAGCCTGGGCGAGATGGCCGGGGCCGGCCTGCCGGTGCCGCCCGGGTTCGCCATCACCACCCACGCCTTCCGCGCCGCCCGGGACGGTTCCGGCGTGATCGATGCCATCCGGGCCGAGCTGGACGGGCTGGATCCCGGCGACACGGCCGATGTCTCCCGGCGGGCCATGGCCGTTCGCGAGCTGATCATGTCGTGGCGGATGCCGCCGGAGATCGAGGCCGAGATCCGCGGGGCCTACCGGGCGCTGTCGGACCGGACCGGCCGCAAGCGGGTCGCGGTCGCCGTGCGGTCGTCTGCGACCTGCGAGGACTCTCCTGACGCGTCGTTTGCCGGGGAGCATGACAGCTACCTGTGGGTCCGCGGGGACGACAGTGTGCTGGAGGCCGTCCGCCGGTGCTGGGCCAGCCTGTTCACGGACCGGGCGGTCAGTTACCGGGTGCAGATGGGCTACAGCCACCTGGACGTCGAGATGTGCGTCGCGGTGCAGAAGATGGTCAAGCCGCGGTCGGCTGGGGTTGCGTTCACCCTCAATCCCGGCAACGGCGACCGGTCCGCCATCGCCATCGACAGCGCCTGGGGATTCGGTGAGGGCGTCGTGTCCGGCGACGTCACCCCGGACAACTTCCTGGTCGACAAGGTGATGAGCCTCATCACCCAGCGCACGGTCAGCGCCAAGCAGCATGCCTACCGGCTCGGCGACGATGACCAGGTGCGACGGGTCGAGCTGGGCCCCGGCCAGGCGACTGCGCCGAGCCTCACAGACGCCGAGATTCTCGCCGTGGCCCGGCTGGCCCGGGCGGCCGAGAAGCATTACGGCTGTCCCCAGGACGTCGAGTGGGCGCTTGACGGCGAGCTGCCGGACGGGGAGAACGTCGTCCTGCTGCAGGCTCGCCCGGAGACGGTGTGGAGCAAGAAGAAGATCACGGTCTCGGCCGGCCTGGACCCGATGGCCAGCATCGTGGCGACGCTGGCCCGGCCCCTGCACGCCCGCAAGCCCTGAATATCCGTCCCGGCCAGGGAAGCCGGGCACGACCGCAGCACGAATCCAACGGAGGATGACATGGCCGACCGCTTCCCGAGCCCGTTCGAGATCACCACCCCGCCGGGCGCTGAGGGATGGGAGAAGCTGTACCGCTACTCCTCCCTGTTCAGCGACGACCGCCGGGAGTACGAGGATTCCCAGTTCTGGTTCCGCGACGGGGTGCACTGGCCCGAGGTCGTCACCCCGTGGGACGCCACGATCTACGAGTACGCCATCGCGTCCTTGTCGCAGTACAACACCCGGCACTACGTCATCCCGCCGGCGCTGGGCGTCGACTTCCGCATCCTCAACGGCTACACCTACCTCACCCCGGTCGGGGTCACGAACCCGGCCGAGATCGAGGCCAGGGTCCCGCACTTCCTGGAACGGGCCGGCTACTACTTCGTGAACTGGGACCGGCTGTACGACGCCTGGCTGGTCAAGATCCGGGCCCTGGTCCAGGAGATGACAGCGATCCCCGTCGAGGCGCTGCCCGAGCGGGAGCCGATAGAGGTGATCACGGACGGCGTGGGCACCGGGTCCGGCTACACGCTGCAGGAGTCGTACCACCGGCTCTGCGACCTCGCGCTCAAGCTGTGGCAGTACCATTTCGAGTTCCTGAACCTGGGGTACGCCGCCTACCTGGATTTCTTCGGGTTCTGCAAGCAGGCCTTCCCGGCCATCCCCGACCTGGCCATCGCCAAGATGGTCGCCGGAGTCGAGGTCGACCTGTTCCGGCCCGACGAGGAGCTGAAGAAGCTGGCCCGGCTGGCGGTCTCCTCGGGCGTGGCCGCCGCCTTCGGCCAGTCCAGCCCCGAGGCCGTGCGCGACACCCTGCGCACCTCGGATGCGGGCAAAGCCTGGCTGGCCCAGTGGGATGAGTCGTGCGAGCCGTGGTTCAACTTCTCCTCCGGATCCGGCTTCTACCACTCTGACCGGGTGTGGATCGAGAACGTGGACATCCCGTTCGGGTTCATCCGCGACTACATCGCCCGGCTGCAGGAGGGTGAGGATCTGGCCCGGCCCATCGCGGCCATCCACGCCGAGCGGGACCGGATCGTCGCCGAGTACCGCGACCTGCTCGGCAGCGACGAGGACCGGGCCGCCTTCGACGGCAAGCTGGCCCTGTCCCGCACCGTGTTCCCCTATGTCGAGAACCACAACTTCTACGTCGAGCACTGGGCCCACTCGGTCATGTGGCGCAAGATGCGGGCGTTCGGCGAGGCGTTCGTCAAGGCGGGATTCTTCACCGAGGCCGACGACATCTTCCTGCTCGGGCAGGATGAGGTGCCCGCTGCCCTGTTCGATATGTACCACGCGTGGTCGGTCGGCGTGGAACCGCGCGGCGGCAAGTACTGGGGCCCGGAAATCGCCCGCCGCAAGGGAATCCTGGACGCGCTGCGCAGCTGGAGCGCCCCGCCAGCCCTCGGCCGGCCGCCCGAGGTGGTCACCGAGCCGTTCACGGTCATGCTGTGGGGCATCACCTCGGACAGCGTGGCCAACTGGCTGCGTTCATCGGAGGGATCGGCCGACGGCTCGCTGTCCGGATTCGCCGCCTCACCGGGCAGCGTCGAGGGCCCGGCCCGGGTCATCCTGGCCGCCGACCAGATCGGCGAGGTTCAGCCCGGGGAGATCCTGGTCGCCCCGCTGACCGCACCCAGCTGGGCGCCGATCTTCGGGAAGATCCTCGCCACGGTCACCGACGTCGGCGGCATGATGAGCCACGCCGCGATCGTCTGCCGGGAGTACGGGCTGCCCGCCGTGACCGGGACGGCCTTCGGGACCGCTCAGATCAAGACCGGGCAGCGGATCCGCGTCGACGGCAACAACGGCACCGTCACGCCGATCGGCTGACCAGACCAGCCGCCGCGGCCGCGGGCGCGGCGCCTACCGGAAGGGACCGCAGCGCATGCTGACCGTCGAGCAGAACGAGGAATTCACCCGGGTGGGCCCGGGAACCCGGATGGGCGCTCTGCTGCGCCGCTACTGGTATCCCATCGCCTTCGAGCAGGACTTCGACGAGCGGACCAGCAAGACGGTGCGGCTGCTCGGCGAGGACTGGACGCTGTACAAGACACCGTCTGGCCGGTACGGCGTCATCGGTGAGCGCTGCCCGCACCGGCGCGCGTCGCTCACCTACGGCGTGGTCCACGAGGACGGGATCCGGTGCGGCTACCACGGCTGGAGGTTCGGCTTTGACGGCCAGTGCCTGGAGCAGCCCGCCGAAAGCGACAACTCCCACTTCCGTGACCGGGTCCGCGCGCAGGCCGGCCAGGCGCAGGCGCTGGGCGGGATGGTCTGGGTCTACGTGGGCCCCGGCCCGGCGCCCGAACTGCCGCGCTTCGATGTCTACGTACTCGACGGTGTCCGCGACATCGGCCACTCCGTGCTGCCGTGCAACTGGCTGCAGATCATGGAGAACGCCGTGGACCCGCACCATGTCGAGTGGCTGCACGGCTACTACTTCGAATTCCTGGGCCAGGCGAATGGCTTCGAGGCGCCCAAGTCGTTCCAGAAGAAACACATGAAGGTGGCCTTCGACGAGTTTGAGTTCGGCATCATCAAGCGACGGGTCCTGCAGGGTCACACCGACGACGATGACGACTGGAAGATCGGCCACCCGCTGATGTTCCCGTACGGGATGCGAGTCGGCGGTCAGTGGATTGACCAGATGCAGCTGCGGGTGCCCATCGATGACACGCACACCTGGAAGCTCTTCTACACGCTGCACCACCCCGAGGGCGGGACGTGGGAGCGGCAGGATCGCCCGGCCGTGTACGAGTTCCCGTGGAAGCGCGAGGACGGCACCCTCATCACCGACTACGTCGAGGGCCAGGACGTCATGGCCTGGGTCTCCCAGGGCGAGATCGTCGACCGGACGCAGGAGCACCTGGGGCGCAGCGACGCCGGCGTAGCCATGCTGCGCAAGATGTTCAAGGAGAATATGCAGCGCGTCGAGGAGGGTAAGGACCCGATCGGCACCATCCGGGTCCCGCACGACCGCATCGACCTTCCCTGCGAGAAAGACAAGTTCGGCGCGGGCACGGCCTTCACCGACCAGTGGATCAGCGGCGGCTCGATGCGTTACGCCCCCATCCGCGATCAGCTGCTGACGCTGCACCGGGATGCTGCGGCGGCCCGCGAGAAGGCGGCGGCCGGTGGCTGACCACCCTCTGCTGCCCAGGGACCCGCACCGGCTCCCTGACCCGGGACAGTGGTTCGGGCCCGACGCCGAGCGGCATCTGCTGGACCGCCCCCGGTTCTGCCCGATGTGCGGGAAGGCCCTGGACCGGGGGCTGACCTCCGAATCATGGGCCGGGGACGAGCGCGTCTTCCTGACCTGGTGCCCACACTGCTCGTGGACGGGCAACATCGTCCGGTTCGAGCACGCCGTCATCGACGAGCCCGAGCATTGACCGCGCCGCGAGCCGCGCTGGTCGTCGACTTCGGAGGGCCGGTCCTGCTGACGCCGTTCGAGCTGACCCTGGCCGCCGAGGCGCGGCTGGGCCTGGCGGCAGGCCAGCTCGACTGGGCCGGGCCCTTCGCCCCCGAGCGAGATCCGGAGTGGCAGGATGTGCTCGCAGGACGGCTGGCCGAGCGCAGTTACTGGGCCCGCCGGGGTGATCAGTTCGGGCGCATAGCCGGATGCGCCGGGGGCACCCGGGTCCTCATGGCCGCCCTGTACCAGGGAGCTCCGCAGGCCTTGCTGAGGCCGGAGGCGCTCGCGCTCATGCGCGACGCGCGAGCGGCCGGCCTGCCCGTCGGCGTGCTCACCAATGATCTGCGCGCCTTCCACTCGCAGGAGTGGGTCGATAGCCTGCGGCTCGATGAGCTGGCCGACGTGGTGGTCGACGGATCGGTGGAGGGCATCCTGAAGCCAGACCCTCGCATCTACCGGCTGGCGGCCGGCCGCCTGGGCGTGCGCTGCCAGGACGTGGTGTTCCTTGATGATCAGCCCGTGAATCTGGCGGGAGCAGCCGATGTCGGGATGACGGCCGTGCCGGTCGACGTCACCGATCCCGCAGCATCCTTCGGCCGCGCCCGCCAGCTGACCGGCCTCTGATGCTCAGCCCAGCGGCGCCGGGCTGCTCAGTGACGGGGTCAGGCTGAGCCGCCGGGCGGCCAGGTGGCGGCCGCCGGGCGCACGATCGGCCAGGGCCCCGCCGTGGACCACGACCCGCCCGCCGACGATGGTGATCGGGGCAGCACCGGAGCGGCCTGCGCCGGGGGCAGCCGAAACTGCCATAACACCAGGTCAAGATGGGTGCGCCGCCAGGGACTCGAACCCCGAACCCGCAGATTAAGAGTCTGCTGCTCTGCCAGTTGAGCTAGCGGCGCGTGGAACGCAGTGATGCTAACAGTATCCGGGCCCGGGAGCGAACCGGCACATCGCCGCCCCCGCGGCCTCAGCGCCTATCCGGACACGGGCCGCAGAAGGCCACATATCGCCGCCACGGCACTTTCCCGCCGGCCGGCTGAGATTCCGGAGGTCTCGACTCATGTCGGGCTCTATGGGATAAAAGTTCCGTGCTGCGGGTGGGAAGCTCAGCCGACCGGCTGGGCTCACGGACTGCGCGGCCGCCTGCCCCTGATGGCTGCGGCGGCCGGGCAACGGCTGAGGAGGACCATGTCGATGATCTCCGGTGGGAAGGCCCGCGGCGGCGGGTCCCAGGAGCAGGAGGCCGGGCCCTCCCGGGCCGCGCGCCCGGCCTCCCGGGCCCGGCGGGGCGCGGTGCGCGTGCTCCCGGTCGCGGCCGCGGCCAGCAT
>JAOPYP010000160.1 GCA_025964635.1 Actinomycetes bacterium
TCGTAGGGGGCACGACCTGGATGGTGGAGGGGTGACCGGAAGTTCCGGCAGCGCGTGCCGGGCGGACATGATGACCTGGCAGGCCCGCCGCATCTCCAGCCGCAGGTCGTGGTACGGCACCGCGGCAATCTAGCCGCCGCGCAGCAGTCGCCGGTTGTCCGCGTCCAGGTCGTGCGCGATGAACAGCGGCGGCGGGCGGCCGGTCTCGGCGAACGCCCCGAACATCGCGGTATTCCGCCGCCGACCGATTAGACGGCGGGCACCGCGGCTTCCCCCTTGAGCGCCACGCGCATCAGACCGAGGCGGCAACAGAATTAGGACGCAGTGGGGCTCCGCTGGACTTCCTTGGACGGGCACCTAGAACCCTCGGTGCGCTGACCTGGGCGACTCGGCGTGCACGGACGTGGGACGGACAGAATGCCTTTTTCAAGCGGCGAGGAATGGAGAATGCGCAGGTCAGTGGCTATTCCGATGGGCAGGAATGGTTGGGCTGTAAAACCGCTCACCCTGGAGAGGCCTTGGCCTGCCGATGCCGGTGACGCAAAACGGTAGGCGGACGCCTCCGGCCGTCACACTACGATACCGAGCCACGGCCCACATGCGAGGCACGTGACCAAGCAGCGCGATCTCCACACGACTCTAGGTCGTGCATCTGACACGGGCACGAGGTCCATCAAGTTGGGAGCGCGATTGGGAGCGCACTTTGCTCGCGGCTGCTCGGTGGTGCTCGGCTGTGCTCGCTCCTGCTCGATCCTGACCTGGGCTGACAGGATGAGCCGAAGGTCGGGGGAGTGGTGGTGACAATCCTTACAAGCGAGGGGTCACTGGTTCGAACCCAGTTGCGCCCACCAGCGGTTTTAGCCCGATTCAAGATCATTGAGAGCCTGTTTGTTGCCATCGTCTGTAGCAGCGGGTCAGTTCTCGCTCTGGTTGAGCAGCCGGTGTAGCCGGGTAAGTGCGTCTCGGCTGAATTGGGGCAGAGAGCCTGCCATCGCTGTCTCCGGCGCCCAGGTGTCCGAGGCTTGCCTAGCCTCGCTTAAGGTGCGACGGATCGGTTGCGGTTGATGCGCGACAACCCTAGAGCTCTCAGCTGGCGGCACGCTAACTTACTGGCCAGTTCCGGTTTGGTCGAAAAGGGTGAGCTGGCCCGGGATCTCGTCCTCAGCGATCCGCGGGAGGTCCAGCTGGCCGTGGAGCCAGGCAGCGAGCCAGTCGGTCAGGGTCATCGCCTGGCGGAACAGGCTGTTGGATGGCGAGGGATCCGCTGCGCCGTTGGGGTCCCACACCCACATCTGGCCTTCGGGGTGGGAGCAGTCGACGAGTGACCAGATGGCGCAGCCCCAGTCGAAGAGCCACAGCATCTCGCGGGGCCTGCCGGGGCTGAACGCGCGGTAGACGTGCAGCAGGTCTGTCCAGTCTCCGATATAGGTCAGCTCGTACCCACGGACGCCGAGGATTCCTCTGCCGCGGGGCCCGAAGCCCCCATTGGCAACCTCCAGGAACAAGCGACGCAGCAGCGGAGGCAACAAGCATCCGAGCGCTTCCTCTAGCTCCAGCACGGCCTCGGGCAATGCCACCGGAGGCGACGGAAGCCTAGCCACCAGCCCCGTGGCACGCGCCTGCAGATGTTCCGGCGTGCCACGAAGATAGCCGCCTGGGGCGTTCCTGACCGGTTCAGTTCCTGCCAAGCCACCCCGGAGACCCTGTGCCTTGGCGGCGGGCAGCCAGTCGAGATATTCCCCGGCGGCCACGGTTGCGCGGATTGCCTCGAACACCTCGTCCTGGTGCACAGCACCACCTGCCAACCTCTACTCGCCCACATTCAGCACCCTGAAGCATAAGGGGAACGTCACGCATCAAGTGGAGCCACCGTGTCGCACATCAAGTGGAGCTAGGCAGGACACAGGTGTCCTGCCTAGCTCCACTTGATCCTTGACGGATCGGCCTCACTTGATCCTTCACACGCCCTAGATGAATTTGCGTCGAGGATGTTCGGCTGCTGTCAATGATGCCTGTGGTCGTGCTGGCCGGTCAGGTGCTGCCAGTCAGTTGTCTGTCGATCCGGCGTAGCTGCTGGCTGGCTGCCCCGTGGACACGCGGGTCAGGATGCTGGAGCAGCGACGCGATGTGCTGACGGGCGGCGGCGTTTCCGAACCTGCGGCGCAGCGCCGGCATTGCCGTCAGGGCGGTGTCGGGATCGGCGAGGGCATTGAGCAGGATCTCGTCCGCGGCGGGGGTCTTGATCCTCCACAGCATCCCGGCGAGCGGCTGACGCCCCATGCCATAGCTGGTGTCTGCGGCGAGGTCTGTAATTGCGCTGAAGTGGCGCTTGTCGCATACGAAGGCCAGGGTGCCGCCGACAACCCACTTGTAGTTCGCGCTGCCCGGCCGGCGATATTCCTCGATGAGGGCTTCGGCCACCAGGCCGTCTCTTGTCTTGATGGCTAGATGCCGGACCATGGCTTCCCGGAGCTTCTCGTTGGTGACGCGGGGCAGCCACTCCAGCAGGACGGGCATGGCCCGCGCTGCGTCGAAGTTCGGAGGCTCGATCACGCCGGGGATAGGCCGGCTGACGAACCTGCCGAAGTCGTCTGTATTGATGCCTGCCGCCGTCAGGGCTGCCTTGACCGGCTCCGCGTCGTGCTCATAGTCAGCTACGCGCGCCTGATGCTTGCTGCGCTGCTGGTCCACGACGATCCTTTCTGCCTGGCGGCGGATAGCGCGGTATCAAGAGACTAGCCCGTCGTCCCGGTACCTTCGCAGCCAGGCGTGCAAGCTCTGGCGGCTGACTCCGTATCGGTCGGCTACCTCGGTCACCGGGACCCCGGCCCTGACTTCCAGGACGGCCCGGTATCTCTGCTCGGTCACGCTCAGCTCCCACAGCATGAGCGGGAGTGTCAAGCATCAAGGGGGAGCCCTTGGGTAAAGCATCAAGCGGGACAGGACAGACGCCCAACCCCAAGTGCCCAACCCCAAGCTGGTGAGTACTTTCTCTAGGGTTCAAGGGCGCGCGAAGCGCGCCGGGACCTCGGCCGCCAGCTGGCGTTAGAGCAGCGGCACGCGAAGTTGACGCTGGCCGAAGTGCGGCGCAGCTCCCGTTTGGCGTTGACCGCGGTCAACTCGGGGGACTGTCGTGCCACCGGGCGCCGACACCGCTCTTAGGCCCTTCGGGCCACGGCGGCCTCGGCGCGCTCCAGGCCCCCGGCGACGAGGCGCGCCAGCTAGGCGCCGCAACGGTCAGGGCAACCGCGCGCCTTGCAAAGGCTGCCATCCTCCCGGTGATCGATCGTTGAACCGTGCAAAGATCACCGTCAAGGGCGCGCCTACGGCGCGCGCGTCACACGTGATGGCGCAAGCGCCACCCTTGACGGTGATCTTCCACGGCTCGATCTGCGCCTATCGGAAGGATGGGCAAGAGCGGATAATGATCTCGCTTCATCGGAGGAGCCAGGCGGCTACAGGAGGCGACCGTGCCAGTAAGTGAACTTGTGGCAGCATTGCTCGTTCTCGTCATCTGCATTGGTGGCCTATTAATACTCCCCCGGGTTTGGCGTGGGTGGTTTGCCAGTGATGGAACCGGCTCACGGAGGACGCATGGGGGGAACGCATTGTTCTGGTGGCCGTATGGCGAGGCCTCGCGGCGCGGTGCCATCCGAGGTCTGGTAGCAGCCATTTTTGCTGCCTGGGCGTTGCTGATAGCGGGGATGCTTGCGGCAGTATCTGTTCAGGTATCAGGGCGAAGTGCGCATACCTTCCATACTGGAGCCATAGCTTTGATTGCTATTTTCGTAATATTCCTACTGCTGCACTTCACGGTGATGTTCCTGAATAGGCCGAAGTTTATTGTTCCGCCGTCTCAGCGCGGCGAACTTGGCGTCTTGGCCGAGCGCGCTGCCAGGCGACGTAGCCCGGAATAGCTATTCCAAGGCATCCCGTCGCTGAGGCGCGGAGCCTGGTTATCCCGTGAGCGTGGAAGTTCCGACAGCAAGGGCACACCTTACAAGCGGAGTGTCCTCCATGATCGAGGCTCGCGGCTCCTGACACCTGAGCCTGACACCAACGAGCCTGGCCCGCGGCGACTCTCCGTGGACGCGGTAGCGCTGCGCTGCCAGGTCAGCTACAGTCCTGGATTCGACATCGTGTGGATCGGTTGAGAGCCAGATGATGTCGAGCTGTTCGACGTTGTCTTGAGTTTCAGGTGCGCCACTCGCCGTCGGCTGTTGGAGCCTCGGCGCGCATCAACTGGTCGCGGACAGCAGCGTACTCGCTACGGAATCTGCGGCCGCAGTAGAAGCGACCGCACAATGCCGAGAAGCGGACGTCCGCTGTGGGCGAGTCGGTCAGCTCGTCAGGCACTCCGGGTGATCGAACCGGGGGTGAGCAAGACCCGCAACCCGTCCGGGTCGCGCACGGTCGCAATAGTGATCGGCCCACCTGGCCCGGGCAGGTCCACGCGCCGGGGCGGGCCGCCGAGGCCAAGCGCGGCGAGACGGCTCAGCGCGGCCTCGACATCGACGAAGAACGACAGCAGGAAGAACCCGGTCACCGGTGGCGAGGGTGGCGCCCCCGCCGGGACGTCACCGTCGAGCACGTTGAGTTCCAAGACCCCGGCGTGGTCGTCGGGAACCTGCGGGTCGCCGAGGAATACCGCTCGCAAGCTGCGGCTAGGAGCGTCGAACAGACCCGGCCAGTCACCTTCGACCTGCCGGTCCTGCAACAAGTCCAGGCCGATCCCGTCCCGGTAGAAGCGCAGGCTGGCGTCAAGGTCGCGGACGATCACCACGGCATGATGAATGGCAGGCACAGGGCGAAATTTAGCACTGGCCAGGACGCGGCTGACCACGACCTCGCATCCGGGCGGCATGGCTCGCGCACCAGGCGAACCGGCCGGGCAGGCCCCGGGAGAGTGAGCGGATCCCAGGAACGTCCCGCTCCGCGGGACGCCGCCGATCAGTACACCAGCCGGCACCTCGTGCGACCGAGACCATTGCGACTTCAGTGTCGAGGCAGCCGCTGACCACGGCACCGCCCATCGTCGCCGAGAACAGCACTGGCCCGACCGGGAGCGCAAGCGCCTGGCCTGGCTTCTGCCCTGCGACACAGCCTGCGCGGGTATCCGCATCTGCCGTGGAGCGAACGATCGCCTGATGCCTGCCCCGGGACCGTAGCTATCCATGCGTCGCCTGGAATTCGCACGCAGTAAACGTCCTGCACGACGTCCTTGGCATCTGCGAGCGTGCCGAATAGCCGGTAAGCCACTCCGAACACGGCCGGGTGGTGCTTGCCCCACTCCAGCTCAAGCCGGGTCGCGCCCGGCTACCTGAAGTGAGGTAGCAGTGGAGCGACGTCCTGGGGTACCGATCTTGTCTGCGATCAAGTGGTCCTGATTCAGGGGTGACGTGTGAGTTCAGTGACCGGGGCACATTACGCGCCGTATTCTCCGAACGCGTCCACCTTGGCCAGCGCGCTCAGCTGTGTCCGGTAGAGGAGGCTGGCGGCGTCGGGCACCTTGATGTGGAGTTCTTCGCGCAGGCTCACTGGGAGTTCTTCGGGTCGCTGGCTCTCCACGACGACGCGGTCCTGCTCCATGATGGTCCGGGTGAAGTCGCCGAATTCGTGGTCCGGCCGGCTGAGCGAGTGGTTGCGGATTATCCAGACGTACAGCTCGCTGGCCGTGGGTGAGACGGGCGTGGTGGCCATCGAGATCATGGTCGCGGACACGCCGTCTTCCTCGATCTTGTTCAGGTGGATCGTGAACGGCAGGCTGAGCGTGTACTCGTAGCGGACCGTCGCCGTGCCGCCCTTGCCATAGAGGTCGCTGGGCTCTTGCTGCTCGAAGGCGAAGAAGAGCCCGTCATCGGTCTTCTCCACCGCGTAGGGCTGGACCTCGGCCCGGTCCTCGGTGCCCAGCAGGCCGGGGTGCACATAGGGAAAGTGCGAGAAGTCCATGAAGTTCTCTACCGACCGGGCCGCGGAGGTCCGCCACACCTTCCGGTAGGACAGGAATCCATGCCATCCGCTCTTGCCGAAGACCCCGCCGGGGAAGGCCGGGATGCCGGCGACTGGGTCACCGACCGCGACCCAGACCAGGTCGTAGGCCTCCTGCGTGCGATAGGCCTGCGCGCGGGCGGCCCGGGGGATCGGCGCGCCGGCCGGCCTGGACGGGATGCGGACGCAGCCGCCGGTCCTGTCGTACTCCCAGCCGTGGTACGCGCACACCAGGCGGTCCCCGCGGACCCAGCCGAGTGACAGTGCCGCGCCGCGGTGGATGCACAGGTCGCGCAGGGCCACGGGACCCTCGGAGTCGCGGTAGGCCACGACAAAGTCACCCAGCAGCGGAAATCGGCGCGGCTGCTCGCCGATGTCCCCGACGGCGCAGATGGGATGCCAGTAGTTCGCCAGCGTGGGCTGACCGAGCACCGTGTGCCTCCTAAGGACGTGATCCTTGCAGTCGCGGCTTGTCTTCCCCGCTACTTGACGGCGGCGATGGCGGCGGGGCTGAAGGTGGTGATGGCCGTGCCGTCGGCCTTGACGATTTCGAATCCGCCGGGAGAGTTGTGGTAGCGGTCGAAGACGATGGGCCCGACCGCGCCGAGATACTGGACCTTCTTCCCGGCCTGGATCGCCCGCTTGCCCGCGGCGAAGGTAGTCACCTTCACGGCGCCCGGGGACGCCGCGGTGACCTTGACGATGTAGGGGTTATAGACGGCCGGGGTGGTGCTCTTGGCCTCCTCCATGGCCAGGGCCATGATGTTCACGCTGTCCCAGTCGGACATGGCATAGGGATCGGCGTACCACTGCGAGGCAGGCGCAGCCACCTGGGACTTGTCGGCCTTGAGCGCGGTCAGCCAGGACTGGTAGGCGGGGCCGCTGGTCGGCGCGTACGGCTGGGCGGCGGTGTAGTAGGTCGCCATATTGGCGGCGCCGATCGCCCCGGAAACGGCCTTCAGCCACGGCGGCTGGATGGTGCCGCCGGTGCCGATGAAGGGCACCAGATGCCCGAGCTGCTTAAGTTCGGCGAAGAAGGTCGCGCTGGTCTGCGGGTCTGCCTCAGTGAAGATCACATCAGGCTTGGCCGCGGCCACCTGCTGGACCTCGGTGCGGTAAGACGGCTGGTCAAGGGAAAGCTGCTCGTTGGCCACGATGGTGCCGCCGAGCTTGCGGAAGGCTTTCATGGCGGTGGCCCGGGCGCCCTGTGAGCTGATGTCCGTGCCGAACACGAAGGCCGCCCTGTTCAGGCCGCGCTTATGTGCGTACAGGGCCATCGCGTAGCCGTTGGCGTCGTCGGGCGCGGTGATCCGGTAGAAATACTTGTCGGTGGTCTTGTCGAAGATCAACTGGCCGGTGTCGGCGAACATCGGCATGCTGGCCCGGTTGAACAGGGGCACCGTGGCGCTCGCTTCGTCAGAGCTGGGGCCGATGACGCCGACCAGGCCAGAGGTGGTGGCGAGCAGCTTCTCCGCGGCCGGGATGGCATCGGCGGGGTCGCCGCGGCTGTCGGCGGCAGTGCAGACGAGCTTTGCGTGGTGGAGGATCCCGCCGGCCTGCTCGATGGCCTTGGCCGCTGGGGTGCATCCCGCCATTTCCTCCGGGCCGAAGCTCGCGTCCGCGCCGGAGAAGGGGTTGAACACGGCAATCGTCAGGGCGCCCGTGCCGCCACCCGACGAGCCGGATGAACCCGATGAGCCCGCCGAGGCGCAGGCGGCCAGCAGGGCCGTCGCGCCGCAGGACACCAGGAGCAGGAGGCGGCGCGGTCCGCGTCGGTTCTTCATCTTTTCTCCGATCGGATCATTCCGGCTGGGCCCGGGTTGCTGCGGCAGGCTTGGCCGGGCTCGTGCCACCGGCGGCGGCACGACCCAGGAAAAGCTCACCGATATCGTGCCGCTGCGCCAGCTCCTGAGCGGGGCAGTCGAGGTGGCGCCGCCCGTTGACCAGCAGCACGCCCCAGGTGGATGCCTCGAGTGCGGCGATTGCCTTCTGTTCCACCAGCAAAACAGCGGTGCCGTGCTCGCTCAGCCGCCTGACATGCTCGCCCAGGAAGGTCGTGGATAGCTCAGGGGACAACCCCGCGGTGGGCTCGTCGAGCAGCAGCACGGACGGCCGGTTCATCAGTGCCCGCGCGATCCCGGTCATCTTGCGCTCGCCACCGCTGAGTTTCTCGGCCTTCCTGCCGCGCAGCTTCTTCAGCGCGGGGAGCAGGTCGAGGACGGTGGCGATCTGCTCGGCGACGGCACGGCGGTCGAGCAGGTAGCCGCCCATTTCCAGGTTTTCCGTGACGGTCAGGGTGTCGAACACGTCGGACTCCTGGGGAACGAATCCCAGGCCGAGCCGGGCCAATCGGTCGGCCCTGCGGTTCGTGATCTCCTGGCCGCCCAGCCGGACCGATCCGCCACTGGCTGGAAGAACGCCCGCGACCGCCTTGAGCAGCGTGCTCTTGCCCGCCCCGTTGGGTCCGACAATCGTGACGATCTCACCCGGGCCGACCTGGCAGCTGACCTGGTCGATGATCGGCGGCCCGCCGTATCCGGCGGTCAGCGCGTCGATGACCAGCAGTGGATCGGGGCGCGCGGCGTCATCCGACGATGTAGGCATTGACCACCTCGCTGCGGGCTAGGACGTCGGACAGCTCTCCCTCGGCGATGACCCTGCCGTTCGCCATGACGACCACCGTGTCGCTGAGCCGTTCCAGCGCGGCCAGCTCGTGCTCGACGATCAGCATGCTGAGGCCGTCCTCACGGTTCAGGTCCATGAGGTAGGACTCGATGGTCCGGGCCAGCGACGGGTTGATCCCGGCCAGCGGCTCGTCGAGGACCAGCAGCTGAGGGTCCGCCATGAGCGCCCGCATGATCTCGACGATGCGCTTCTGCCCGCCGCTGAGGCTGCCCGCGTAGTCGTTGCCTTTGGCCGTCATGCCGAACCGCTGCAGCAGGCCGCGTGCCCGGTCCAGCACGCGGGCCTCCTCCTGGCGCCACGAGCGTTTGCCCAGCAGCAGGACACGGAATCGCTCCCCAGCGTGGCCCTGGGCCGCGGCCATCAGGTTTTCCAGCACGGTCAGCCGGGCGAACTCGCTGGACAGCTGGAACGTCCTGGTCAGGCCGGCCCTGGCCCGGCGGTAGACGGGCTGGTGGGTAATGTCCTGGCCGAGGAAGCAGACCCGCCCGGCGTCGGCCCGCTGCGCGCCGCCGATGAGGGCGACCAGCGTCGACTTGCCCGCCCCGTTGGGGCCGATCAGGCCGGTGATCGAGCCGTTGGCCACCGCGCATGAGGCAGCGTTCACCACCGGCGCGCCACCGAAGCTCTTGACCATGCCAGTGACCTCGAGGAGCGCGGGCGGCCCGGCGGGTCCGGGCGGTGGCGCGGGCGCGGTCATAGCCCGCTCCCCGCCCCACCGACGGCCGTGCTGGTACCCGCACCTGATCCCTGGCTGGCGCCCGGTCTGCCCGCTTCCACGCCAGCCTGGCCTGGCCCGGCTACCGTGGTTCCCGGCCCGCCCAGCGCCATGGTGCGGCGCCGCTCCGGGAACAGGCCTCGGGGCCGGAACCACATGAACAGCAGGGCGAGCCCGCCGATCACCACCCACTGCAGTGCGTCGACGAGGTAGGGGCTCCCGAACGTTGGTATGTACCTGGTGATCTCGTTGAAGAGCACCGGGACGAGCAGCGCGCCCGCCATCACGCCGAAGTCGTTGCCGGTGCCGCCGACGATGATCGCGGTGAAGACGACCAGGCTTTCGACATACATCCAGCCGCCGGGCGACCAGGCCGTGATGAAC
This sequence comes from Actinomycetes bacterium, assembly GCA_025964635.1. Taxonomy (GTDB): domain Bacteria; phylum Actinomycetota; class Actinomycetes; order Streptosporangiales; family Streptosporangiaceae; genus RYN-230. The sequence continues at coordinate 9,773 of JAOPYP010000160.1, forward strand.
TCGACCAGCAGGGCGCCGCTGATGCCCGCGATCACGCCGCCGACCACGAAGACGAACAGCCTGAGGCCGACGATGTTCTTGCCCAGCGCCGCCGCGGCGAAGTCGCAGTCCCGGGTCGCGCGGAGCGCCCGCCCGAGCGGCGAGCCGGTGATCCGGCGCACCACCAGGAAGTAGACGGCCGCGCAGACGGCCGCGGTGAGGGCCACGTAGAACCAGGCGTAACCGATGCTGGACGCGAACCGGGAGGATAGCGGCTGGGGAATGAGAGCCAGGCCCGCTGGCCCGTTGAGGAAGCGGGGGAAGTTCTCCACCAGCAGGGTGGCCGTCACCGTGATCACCAGCAGCACCACCGCCTGGTAGTCACCCCTCAGCCGGCGCAGCACGACCAGGCCGACCAGCGCGGCCAGGGCCCCGGCGACCAGGCCGCCTGCCAGCACCGGCAGCGGGAACGGGAGCCGGGCGCCGATGATGTAGCTCTGGAACCCGCCGTTGCCACTGGATGGGCCGAGCGTGAGCACCGCCGCGGTGTAGGCGCCCGCCGACTGGAACAAGATCCAGGCCAGGTTGGGGATGCCGGCGATCCCCCACTGGAGGTTGAGCGACCAGACCGCCAGGATGTCCACGCCGACGTAGACCAGCAGCGTGGTCAGGTAGAAGACGGCCGCGGCGCTCATGCGGCCACCGCCCGGCTGGTGGCGTCGCCGAACAGGCCCTGGGGGCGGACCAGCAGTACGAGGACGAGCAGAGCGAACGCGAACCCTTCCTTCAGGCCCGGCGCGATGATGCCGGCTGCGATCTCGGTGACCAGGCCGAGCACCAGCGCGCCGAGCATCGCCCCGTAGGGCTTCCCGACGCCGCCCAGCATGGCTGCCGCGACGACCAGCACCAGGAAGTCGTTGCCGGTCGTGGACTGGAACGCGGTGGTGTTCGCCACCAGGACGACACCCGCGACGCCGCACAGGAACCCGGACAGCAGCCACGCCATGCCGACCACCCGGGTGGTGTTGATGCCGCAGCCCAGCGCCAGCGACGGGTTGGTCGAGGTGGCGCGCATGGCCTTGCCCAGCCGGGTCCGGGTGAGCAGGAGGTGCAGCGCCAGCATGGCGGCGACGGCGAGCGCGATGATCAGCAACTGATTGACGGTCAGCGCCAGCGACCCGGCGCGCAACGTGCGGGACTGGCCGATCTGGTAGGTGAAGAACGACGGGCCGAAGCCCGCGAGCAGCAGGTTCTGGACGATCACGGCCACCGATAGGGAAACGATCACCATGCCGAACAGCGAGGTTTTCCGGCGCCGGAACGGCGTGTACACGAACCGGTTGAGGGCCAGCGAGACGACCGCGCCGAAAGCGCCCCCGATGAGCAGCATCAGCCACAGGTCCGCCCCGGCCCGGTTCGCCAGATAGGCGGCGAAGGCGGCGGCGGTCATGGTGTCGCCGTAGGCGAGGTTCAGCAGGTTGGAGATGCCGAACTGCAGGGTGAACCCGACCGCCGCCAGGGCCAGGATCGAGGCGGTCACCAGGCCGAAGCCCACCGACGCGATCAATGTGCTCACTGTGCCTCCTGACAGCGTGCTCACGGCAGACGGGCGGACAGCCGGCGGCCGGCCGCCCGGTGCGCCCAGCCGTGGGCGCAGCCGCGGCGCTGGAACGGTGCCGCCGGCCGGCTGCGCTGCTGGGGAGTATCCGCTTGGCCTGAAGTAAATGTCAACGTAGTCGAAGACTTTCCGGCCAGAGTTAACACGATTGATGCATATTGTCCCAGCTCGGCTACCGTCTCTTGAAAAGAGATCGCGTACTCTTGAAAAATGTTCCAGCTTGCTTGTAGCCTTCGTCAACGTCGGCGGCCCAGCCGATCAGTGCCGAGCCGGCCGGAGAGGTGATCTGTGCAGCAGGCCTTGGGAACGCGGGTGATCACCCGTCAGGACTGGGGACCCGATCTCGCCATCGTGTGCGGGACGGGGAGCTGCACGCCGGTCATCTGGCCCGGCGTCGGCGCACGGCATCGGTCCATGCACCTGCTGGTGCTCGGCCCGGCGAGCAGGACGATCCGGCTGCGGCACCCGTCAGAAGCGGCGTACTACGTGGTTGAAGGCGAGGCGCGGGTGGAGGATCTCGACGAGGGAACCACCCAGGCGCTGGTGCCGGGTTCGATGTTCCATGTCGGTGCCGGCACCGGGTACGTGATCGTCGCCGTCGGCGACGGCGCCACGATCCTGGGCGGCCCGTGCCCTCCCGACCCCGCCCTCTACGCGCCGCGCCCGGCCGATGCGGCGCCGGCGGCCCCGTAACGATGGCCGTCCACGTCTACCATCGCGACTCGCCCGGCCTCCTCGTGCCGCTGATCTCCGCCGATGCCCGCTTCATCATCTGGCTGGGCACCGGCGCCCGCACGGCGAACATGAACTACGTCGTGATGCAGCCGGGGGAATCTAACGTTCCGCACGTGCACGAGGAGTCGGAGGACACCATCTTTATCCTGCACGGTCACGGCAGCGTCCGGGACTTCAGCGGAGGAACCCGGCTGGAGTTCGGTCCCGGTGATGTCGTGCATATCGATCCGGGCATCCGGCACGCCGTCTTCGCGGACGCCTCGGAGGTCGTGGTCAGCGTCGGCGGCCCGTGCCCCGCGGATCTCGGCCTGCTGCGGTTCCTCGGCCTGGACGTGGAGGCGATGCTCAATGCCTGAGGGAGGTGGCGGGCCGATGCTGCGGGCCGCACCGCCGTGGTAGCGGTCGGCCTGGTCCAGCTGGCCCCGGTGCCCGGCGAGCCGGCGGATAACCTGGCCCGGGCCTATGCGGCCGCGGCCGCGGCGTTCGGCGAGGGAGCCGACCTGGTCGTCCTGCCCGAGCTGGCCATCCCCGGGTACGTGACCGACCCCCCTCGGGCCCGGCGCCTCGCTGAGCCGGCTGCCGGGCCGACGGCGCAGGCATTCCAGCAGCTCGCCCGGGCCTACCGGGGCACGGTAGCCGTCGGCATCGCGGAGCGAGCCGGCGACGGCAGGCCTTATAACAGCGTCATTGTCGTCGACGGCTCGGGGCTGGTGTCGGTATACCGGAAACTGCACCTTTTCGATCAGGAGAAGCACGCCTACGCTCCCGGTGACGCCGGGCTGCCGGTCCTCCCCCTGCGCTGGGGGACCATGGGCGTCTGCATCTGCTACGACGTGCGGTTCGTCGAGGTACTCCGGCTGCTGTCGCTGCGCGGGGCCCAGCTGGTGGTGGCCCCGGCCGCCTGGGTGAGCGGGTTCGACAGCGTCAGCCATGATGAGCACGGCATGTCGCCGCAGGCGCAGTCGGTGCTGCTGCAGGCCAACCTGGATCAGGTGGCTGTCGCGGCCGTTTCACAGGCAGGCACCGGGCCGGGGCTGACTTTCCTCGGTGGCTCGGTCCTGGCCGACGGCTATGGGTCGCTGCTGGCCGGGCCGCTGTCGGTGACGGGGCCCGAGACCAGGATCGCCGAGCTTGACCTGGCCGGCGTCGAACGCGCCCAGCGGCGCTCGGAGCTCATCACGCCCCGGCTGGACCGCCGCGACGATGTCTATGCCCTGGCCTACGGCGGTGCCAGGTGGTAGCCGGAACGCACGGCGATGAGCCGGGGGGCCCGCACCCTGTTACCCGTGAGGCGCCGGTCAACGGTGAGGAACGGCCGTGAAGCCCGCTCCGTTCGACTACATCCCCGCCGCTTCGGTCGCCGAGGCCGTGGCCGCCCTGGCGGAACTCGGCGACGGCAGCAAAGTCCTGGCCGGCGGGCAGAGCCTGCTGCCCATGATGAACTTCCGGCTGGCCCGGCCGGACGCCCTGGTCGACATCGGCGGCCTGGGCGAACTGCGCGGTGTCCAGGCCCGGGAGCGGTTCATCGAGGTGGGTGCGCTGACCAGGCACCTCGACCTGGAACGCACCGGGGTGCCCGGGCCGCTGGGGTCGCTGCTGCGCTCGGCCGGGGCTCAGGTCGGGCATCTGCCGATCCGGACCCGGGGGACGTTCGGCGGCAGCGTGGCGCATGCTGACCCAGCCTCGGAATGGTGTGTCCTGGCCGCGCTCCTCGACGCCACGATGACGGTCACGAGCCTGGCCGGGACCCGGACCGTTGCCGCCGCGGACTTTTTCACGACGATCTTCACCACCGCGCTGGAACCCGACGAGCTGCTCACCGCGGTGACGCTGCCCCGGCTGGACGAGTCCTACCGGGTAGCGGTCGTGGAGTTCGCGCGCCGCGCGGGCGATTTCGCCATCGTGGCGGTGATGGTGGCCTGCAGCGTGCGCAACGGCGTGATCGGTGATGCCCGGGTGTGCCTGGGAGGGGTCGCCGACCGGCCGGTGCGCAGCCTGGCGGCCGAATCGCTGCTGGCGGGCCAGCCGGCCGGGGCCGCGGCTTTCCGCGCGGCGGCTGATGCGGCCGCTGCGGCGGTGTCCCCGCCCGCCGACATCCACGGATCCGCGGGTTACCGCCGTGACCTGGTCAGCGTCCTGCTCCGGCGGGCGCTGGAGCGGATGGCGCCATGACGGGATCGGGGACCGGACCATGGGTGGGCCGGAGCGTCCGGCGGCTCGGTGATCCGTCGATCCTTCGCGGCGAGGGCCGGTACGTCGCTGACGCCATCGCTGGGCAGGATTGCCTCCACACGGTGTTCGTGCGCAGCCCGGTGGCGGCGGGCGTGCTGCGGGCGGTCCAGGTCCCGGCCGGGGTATGGGCGCTGACCGCGGCGGAGCTCGCCAGTGTGGCGGGTATCTGCCCCACGATGGACCGCCCCGACTATGTCCCGGTCACCACCCCGGTGCTGGCCAGCGACGTCGTGCGGTTCGTCGGGGAGCCCGTCGCCATGGTTGTCGCCGCCAGCCCCGCTGAGGCCCTCGACGCCGCTGAGCTGGTCGGAGTAGAGATCGACCGCACGCCGCCGGTGCTGAGCGTGGCCGACGCGCTTCGTGCTGGCGCCCCGGCGGTCCACGACGTCGCCTTCCCCGGGGAGGTCAACACGGTCGTGCAAGGGACGCTCACGACGCCCGGGTTCGGGGACATCTTCAACGCCGCGGCGACCACGGTGACGGTGTCGTCCGGCAGCGCGCGGCAGAGCGCCCTGCCGATCGAGACCCGCGGCTCACTGGCTGACTACGAGCAGCGCACCGGGCGGGTGACGCTGACCACGTCCACCCAGATGCCGCACGTGACCAGGACCGGTATCTGCACCTCCCTGGGGATCCCCGCGGACCTGCTCCGCGTCGTCGCGCCCGACGTGGGCGGTGCGTTCGGCCAGAAAATGTGCCTGGCCCGGGAGGACATCGCACTCGTGCACGCGGCCCGCCAGCTGCGCCGGGCCGTGGCGTGGGTGGAAACCCGCGAGGAAAACCTGACAGCGTCCTGGCACAGCCGCGAGCAGCAGTACACCCTCACCGGGGCGTTCGATCCGGACGGCAGGCTGCTGGCCCTGCGCGCCGACATCGTCGCGGACGTCGGCGCCTATTCGTGCTACCCGGTTACGTTCGGCGTGGAGCCGCTGATGGCGCTCTCCGAGCTGCCCGGCCCTTACGCGCTGGAGCACTACGACGTGCGGGCCCGCGGGGTCCTCACCAACAAATGCCCCATCGCGCCGTACCGCGGCGTATCCCGGCCGGCCATGACGCTCGCGCTGGAGCGGCTCATGGACACCGCCGCTAAGCAGCTGGGCATCAGCCCGGTGCAGATCCGGCTGCGTAACCTGGTCCGCGAGTTCCCGCACACCACGCCCACCGGCCTGGTGCTGGACAAGGCCAGCTACGTCGAGACGATGCAGGACGCGGTGACCGCCGCTGACCTCCCGGGGTTCCGGGTCCGCCAGCAGGCGGCCCGGGAGCAGGGTCGGCTGCTGGGCATCGGGCTGAGCGTGTTCGCTGAGCACACCGGGTACGGGACACCCGCCTTCGGCGCGCGCCGCCTGTTCATGACACCCGGGTACGAGCGGGTGGAGATCACGATGGACCCCTCCGCCGGTGTCGTCATCCGCATCGGGTCCTCACCGCACGGGCAAGGGCTGGCCACCACCCTCGCCCAGATCATCGCGGACGAGCTGGGGATAGCCCCGGAGCAGATCCGGGTGGTTCACGGGGACACCGACTCCACCCCGTTCGGCTGGGGCACGTTCGCCAGCCGTTCCCTGGTCATCTGCGGTGGGGCGGCGCTGATGGCCGCGCGCCGCCTGCGGCAGCAGCTCGCCGCGATCGCGGGTGAGCTGCTGGACTGTGACCCCTGGGACCTGGTGTTCGGCGACGGGAGGATTACGAGGCCGGGTACCGAGTCCGAGGTGGCGATCGGCCACGTCGCCGGGTTCGCCTACCTCAACATGAACAAGCTCAAGTCCACGTCAGGCAGCGGCCTGTACGCGGAGGCGGAGTACGACCCGCGCGGGACATTCTCCAACGCGTGCCACATCGCCGAAGTTGAGGTGGACCCGGAGACCGGCGAGGTGAAGATCCTGCGCTTCCTGGTCGCCGAGGACGCCGGCCGCCTGATCAACCCGGCGATCGCGGACGGGCAGATCTGCGGCGGGGTCGCGCAGGGCATCGCTAACGCCCTGTACGAGGAGCTGGTTTATGACGAGGACGGGAACCTCAGCACCGCGTCGCTGATGGACTACCTGCCGCCGACATCGGCGGAGATCCCGCCTATCACGATCATGCACCGGGAGACCATCTCGGACACCGAGCTGACCGGGGCCAAGGGAATCGGCGAAGGCGGCACGATCGGCGCGCCGGCCGCTGTGCTCAGTGCCATCTCCGACGCAGTGACCCATCTGGGCGTCGATGTGTTCCAGATGCCTCAGTCCCCGCACCGGCTGCACGCCAGCATCCAGGAAGCCAAGCAGGAGGGCCGGGCATGAGCCGAGCCAAGCGTGACCTCATCCTGTACGTCAACGGGGACCGGTTCGCTGTCTCGGTGGAGCCGCGCAAGAGCCTCGCCGACACTCTGCGGGAAGACTGCCACCTCACCGGGACGCACCTCGGCTGCGAGCATGGCGTGTGCGGGGCCTGCACCGTCCTGCTTGATGGTGAACCCGTGCGGGCCTGCCTGATCCTGGGCGTCCAGGCTGCCGGGCACTCCATCCGCACCGTGGAAGGACTCGCCGGCGAGAATGGCACGCTGCACCCCTTGCAGCAGGCGTTCTGGGACAACCATGGGCTCCAGTGCGGCTTCTGCACACCCGGCTTCCTGATGCTGGCGGCCGGGCTGCTGGAATCCGCCGATCCGGTCACCGATGACAAGATCGACGATGTCCTCAGCTCGAACCTGTGCCGCTGCACCGGCTACCAGAACATCACCAGGGCAGTGTGTGCCGCGGCGCGGGTGATGCGCCAGTGATCGGCAAACCGTTGCGGCGGGTAGAGGATCTGCCGCTGCTGCTGGGGACGGGCAGGTTCGCCGCTGACATCTCGCTGCCTGGCCAGGCCCACCTGCGAGTCGTACGGTCACCAGTGCCGCACGGGATGCTGCGCGGCGTCGATGGCCGGAAGGCGCTGTCCATGCCCGGCGTGATCGGGGTGTGGTCGGCAGCCGACCTGGATCTCGGCCCCATCGGGTTCCGCATGGTGGCTTTCCCCGGGATGCTCCCCTACCGCCAGCCGGTGCTGGCCGCGGAACGGGTCCGCTACGTCGGAGAGCCGGTGGCAATAGTCCTGGCTGATGACCCGTACCGGGCTGAGGATGCGGCCGACCTGGTCGAGCTGGACATCGAGAGCCTGCCGCCGGTCCTCGATCAGCTGCAGGAGCCCGCGCAGTTCGACGACCAGAATGACACCGAGGCACTCCTGCACGAGGACGGTTACGGTGATGTCGGCGCCGCATTCGCTGCCGCGCCCCACGTCGTGGAGCTGACGGTCACGGTCGGCCGTCATACTGGCGTGCCGCTGGAGTGCCGGGGTGCCCTGGCGGATTACCGGCCAGGAGCGGGAACCCTCGACTTCTACGGGGCCGCCAAGGTGCCGCACCAGAACCGGCTCCTGCTGGCCGGCCTGCTCGGCCTGCCCCCCCAGCTGGTGGTGCTGCGGGAGGCGCACGTCGGCGGCGGATTCGGGGTCCGCGGCGAGGTGTACCCCGAGGACGTCCTGGTGTGCTGGGCCTCACGCCTGCTGGGCCGGCCCGTCAAGTGGATCGAGGACAGAAATGAGCATCTCCTCGCGGCCAACCATTCACGGGACCAGGTGCACCGCATCCGCGCGGCGGTGCTGGCCGACGGGTACATCACGGCCATCGACGACGAGTTCTGGCTCGACCAGGGCGCGTACGTCCGGACCCACGCGGCGGCCGTCCCCACGCTGACCGCGTCGATGCTCCCCGGCCCCTACCAGATCCCCGCCTACCGGGTCCGCGGGCACGTGCGGCTCACGAACAAGACCCCGGCTGGCACGTACCGCGCGCCCGGCAGGTACGAAGGGACGTTCGCGCGGGAACGGCTCATCGACGCCGTGGCCAGCAGCCTGGGCAAGCCAGCCATGGAGATCAGGCTGAGCAATTTCATCAGCCCAGACCAGATGCCGTACGCGCGGCCCATGTCAGCCCTTGGCACGGACCTGGAGTACGACAGCGGTGACTACGCCCTTCTGGTCGGCAAGGCGCAGGCGCGCTTCGGCCTGGCGGAACTCGAGCACGGCCTCGCCGCCCGCCGGGCGCTCGGTGAGGCGGTCGGCATGGGCTGCGCCTTCTTCGTGGAGAAGAGCGGGCTCGGCCCCTACGAGGCAGTACGGATCTCGGTCGACCAGTCGGGCCACATCGACATCATCACCGGCGCCGGGTCCATGGGCCAGGGGTTCGAGACGGTGATCACCCAGATCTGCGCGCAGGAACTCGGGGTCAGGCCCGAGACGATCCGGGTGCTGCACGGGCAGACCGATCAGATCGAGCACGCCATGGGGGCCTTCGCCAGCAGGCTGACGGTGATGGCCGGCTCGGCGACCTTGATCGCCGCCCAGGCTCTGCGCGAGAAGGCGCTGGCCGCGGCGGCCCGGATGCTGGAGGCCAGCCCGCGCGACCTCGAACTGTCCGATGGGGCTGTCCGCGTGGCAGGCGACCCCGATACGGGCATCTCGCTGGCCCAGATCTCCGAGGCGCTGCGCCCGGACCAGGCCGCGCGGTGGGGACTGGAGCCGTCGCTGACCGCCGACGGCTGGCACACCACCGATCACATGTGCTACCCCTACGGCCTGCACATCGCCGTGGTCCGGGTCGATGCCGGAACCGGCCAGGTCATCGCCGAGAGACTGCTCGTGGCCTACGACGTCGGCCGGGCGGTCAACCCGATGCTGGTCGAAGGCCAGATCGTCGGCGGCGCTGCCCAGGGGCTTGGCGGTGCGCTCCTCGAGGAGTTCCGCTACGACGACGCCGGGCACCCCCAATGCACCACCTTCATGGACTACCTGCTGCCCACCCGCGCTGAAATGCCGCCCGTGGACGTCCTCATCACCGAGGATGCCCCCAGCCCGCGGAATCCGCTCGGTGTGAAAGGCGCGGGGGAGGGTGGTACGACTGCCATGGGTGCGGCCATAGCCGCCGCAATCGACGCAGCCCTCGGCGTCCCGCTAGGAGTTAAGGAACTGCCGGTTCACCCGGAGGCTGCGCTGCGCCTGGCTAAGGCAGCCAGGCGAGAGTCTACGAGTGAGCCAGGAGGCGCCTGATGGCGCGGCAAAAGCAGGCAGCAGGCCAGAACGGACGGCTCGAGGGCATTCTGGCCAGCCAATCATCGGCAGCCGGGAACCCGGAAGCCGACGAGACGGTGCGGGCGGTCGGTGCGTCGATCCGGGCGGCACGCAAAAGGCGCCGGCTCACCTTGCAGGAACTGGCCGAGAGGACCGGGGTGAGCGTGTCGATGCTGAGCATGCTCGAGCGCGGAGTGGCCAGCCCCTCGATCGGAACCCTGGTCTCGGTCTCCTCGGCGCTGGGACTGCACATGGCCCAGCTGTTCCAGGACCCGGCGGCCGAGCCACCCTCACCCGTGCGCCGCCTGGCCGACCAGGTCACTGTCCAGGCCGCGGAGGGCGTGAGCCGGCGGCTCGTGCACACCGACCTGGACAACGACCTGGAGATGGTCGTGAACGAGTACGAACCCGGGACATCGAGCGCGGCGGCACCGGTGCATCACGACGGCCTGGAATTCGGCCTGATCATCTCGGGCAACCTGACCGTCCGGCTCGGCGACGTCGAATACGTCCTCGGAGCGGGCGACGGCATCTCCTACGACTCGACAACCCCCCATGTACTGACCAACCGCGGGCCGGCCAAGGCCCGCGCGGTCTGGATCAACGTCGGCTTCGGCAGCCAGCCCGAACCGGGTTAAGCCGGGCGAAGGCACCCGCCTTCCCGGCCAGAGATCATCGGAGGAACACGCAGTGGAACTAGTAGACCTGACACACAGCTGGGGCATGCACACACCGGGATGGGTCGGGTACCCCGGCTGCAAGATCTACTACACCCAGACACTGCAGACCAACCGGATCGTGTCGCAGCGCATCGAGACCTCCCTGCACACAGGAACGCACCTGGACGGGCCCATCCACGCCGCCGACGGCGGCGCGGACATGGCGTCGCTGCCGCTGGACAAGCTCGTGCACGAAGGAGTGATCGTCGACGTATCCGACTCGGTAGGCGACTGGGACGTGATCAAGCCGGAGCACATCACATCCAAGGTCGACGTCAAGCCCGGCGACATCCTGATCATCCACACCGGCTACCACAAGTACTACACCGGCGGCAGCCAGCAGGACCTGGTGCGGTACTTCTGCATGCACCCCGGCGGCGGGGTCGAACTGGCCCGGTGGATGCTGGACATGAACATCGCATGGTGGGGCATTGACGCAGGCTCCGGCGACCACCCGATGAACACCACCATCCGGCACATGCGGCCCGACATCGCCAAGCGGTTCGAAGATCACGTGGGCATGAGCTGCCTGGATTACTTCGGCGAGTACGAATACACGCATCACCTGTCGGGACGCCGGGTCAAGGAGGACCTGTTCCCCATGCACTACCTGGCCTTCCCGCAGGGGTGCGTGCACGCGGAGAACGTCGGCGGTGACATCGACAAGGTACTGAACCAGCGCTGCGTGGTGGGCGCATTCCCCTGGAAGATCGAGGGCGGCGAAGGCTGCCCCTGCCGGATCATGGCGTTCTTCGATGCCGGCGGACTCGATGTCACGCTGCGCTAACCCTTCCACCAGGAGGCTCTCGTGAAGCTGAGCAACGAGATGGTCATCGACGCTCCCGTGGACCGCGCGTGGGCGCTGCTGACCGATCTCGAGCGGATCGCGCCGAGCATGCCCGGTGCGGTTCTGGAGGAGATCAGCGGGGATGACTTCACCGGGACCGTGTCGGTGAAAGTCGGGCCCATCGCGATGAAGTACCGGGGAGTCGCCCGCTTCCAGGAACTCGACCCGGCGGCCCGGCGGGCTGTCATCTCGGCGCGAGGCACCGACGCCTCCGGGCAGGGCACGGTGAACGCGGTCATCACGGCGCAGCTCACCCCCGAGGGCGCGCGAACCCGGGTCCTGGTAGATACCGACCTGAACATCGAGGGCCGGCTGGCCCAGTTCGGCCGTGGTGGCCTGGCCGACGTCAGCGCGCGGCTGATGACCCAGTTCGTCCGCAACCTCGATGCAACCCTGGCCCGGCCGGCAGCTGAGCCAGCCCCGGCGGGCGCGGCCGCGGCTGCCAGCGCGAAATCTGCCGACAGCATCGACCTGGTCGCCACTATTGGGCCGGTTGTGGCCAGACGGGCGATTCCGGTCCTGATCGGGATGGCCGCCGGGATGCTGGCCATGCGCTGGCTCATGAATCGATCCCGGTAGACCCCGCCCGGAACCGAACATCCTGACCTGAACGCAGCTCAAGGGATGGCGAGGTAGGGCTTCCTCGCATCTACGCCGCACGCAACCGCAACGGCACGATATGCAGGTAGACGAAGTTGATCGACCCCGCGAAATTGGTGATCCAGTCAGCGATCCGCAGCTGAATGCTGGCGGCCCGCTGCGCCTGTTCCTCCAGGACCACAGGATGGTGCGGGAATTTGATCGGCAGCGCAATCAGCCCGTTACTCCCGCCCTGGGTCTGGGAGTCATCTGTACTCGGGCCTGGCTTGGTATCCCGCACATCCTTCGGTACCTGCGGCCGACTTCCAGGCCTGCGTGGCCAGCCAGGCCAGGCAGGCGTCGGCGATGTCGCGGCAGCCGCTTACCTTAACTCCACCCCATAGGGGGATGCCTGAAAAGGCGATAGCACCTTTCGTGGCATACACAATGGTTGAGGTGAGGCGGTGTACGCCTGGCAGCGTGGCCAGCTTCTGGTCCCGCAGCGTCGCATAACTGTCGAGATCCCGCGCGACGATCCGCAGCAGGCAGTCCGGGTCGCCGGATAGGCGCTCTGCGTGTCGGACCTGCGGCAGCTCGACCATGGCCGCTTCGAAGGAGGCGACGGTACCGGCGTCGCCGCGTTCCAGGGTGATCTGCACGAGGGCCTCGAAGCCCAGGCCGACCGCGGCCGGGTCGACGACGGCGCGGTAGCCAGTGATGACGACGCCGCGTTCGGCGTAGCCGCCGGTGGCAGGAGCCGGGGGTGCGGAGACACGGCCCGCGCTGCGCGGATGGCCTTCAGCGCGTGGGGGGCGTCGCCGGCCAGGCGGATGACTAGCCGGGAGACCACCGGGTCGAAGGCCACTGGCCCGAAGAGCTCCGGCTGCGCCCGCAGCATCGCCATATCTGCCAGGCAGTCTCCGCCGAGCGCCAGGGCCACGGCCAGGCCGGTAGCACGCAGGCTGATGGTGGCTTGCTGGCCGGAGTTCCCGGCCGGTGACAGAACTCAACCAGGGAGGTCCTCCGGGCGCTTGGCGGCGAGCTGGCCGTGCAGCAGGCCGGTGGACTGGCCGACCTCGATAAGGTATCCGTCCGGGT
>JAOPYP010000281.1 GCA_025964635.1 Actinomycetes bacterium
GTGGCGCCACCGACGCGGCGGCTGCGCACCTCAAGGGTGGGCTTCACGTTGTCCAGGGCCCGCTTGAGCGTGACCACCGGGTCGTTGCCCGTCTTGTCCTTGCATCCGTCGAGCGCGCCGTACACGATCCGCTCGGCCAGCGAGCGCTTGCCGCTGCGCAGCACCTTGTTCACCAGCGCGGTCACCAGCGGCGAGCCGTAAACCGGATCGGTTACGAGCTGCCGCTTGGTCGCGGGGCCTTTACGCGGCATGTCAGCTCTTCTCCTTCTTCGCGCCGTAGCGGCTCCGGGCCTGCTTACGGTTGCGGACCCCCTGGGTGTCGAGGGCGCCGCGGATGATCTTGTAACGCACGCCGGGCAGGTCACGGACCCGGCCGCCTCGCACCAGCACGATGGAGTGCTCCTGGAGGTTGTGACCGACCCCGGGGATGTACGCGGTGACTTCGATCTGGCTGGTCAGCCGGACCCTGGCCACCTTCCGCAGCGCGGAGTTGGGCTTCTTGGGTGTGGTTGTGTAAACGCGCGTGCAAACACCCCGGCGCTGGGGGCTGCCCTTCAGGGCCGGGGTAGTGGTCTTGGCCACCTTGTCCTGGCGGCCCTTGCGGACCAGCTGCTGGATCGTGGGCACCGCGTCTCCGTCTTCGTTCTCCGCGCCGGTCGGCGCGACGTCTTCTCTTGCCATTCCCGCACCCGGAGGCGCAGGTAATTCCGGGCGCCTCAACAGCGCCTCACCTGCTGGTTTTCCTAGTCCCTCCGACCCCCGAGGTCGGGTGTGTCGCGATGACCACGGCACACAAGCTCCTACCGGAGCCTGGAGTCGAGAGAGGAAAAGGCCCGCGCGCCTGGCCACTCACCACGCCTTCTAGCCGCCGGTCATCGACCGCAAGCCTTCCAGCCATGGCGCTACAGTCCGCTAGCGCACGCGTACCCGCTTCTCACGGGCACGATGCCCTAGCGTACCCAACCTTTTGCCAACAGGCAAAGCGAACGCCGATCAAGGCCGAAGCGGCCCGACCGGGTGTCATTTTTCCCTGACGGCAACGGTGAAACCACGCCCGCAGGGTAGCGGGGGACTGCTGCCAGCCCCTGCTCCCTGGGGTGTCAACCACGGCGGCTGAGCGGATTATTCCAGAAGGGACGCAACTTCCATGACGCAGACCGTTGTCATCACCGGCGGCAGCGCCGGCATCGCCCGCGCCACCGCGCGGCTGTACGGTGCCCGCGGTGCCAGCGTGGGGCTGATCGCCCGGGGGCAGGCCGGCCTGGACGGTGCGGCCCAGGACGTCATCGAGGCCGGGGGCCACGCGCTCGCCGTGCCGGCCGACGTGGCCGACCACGCGCAGGTGGAGAAGGCGGCTACGGAGATTGAGGCCCAGTTCGGCCCTATCGACGTGTGGATCAACGTCGCGTTCACGTCGGTGTTCGCGCCGTTCGCGCAGATCACGCCGGAGGAGTTCCGCCGCGTCACCGAGGTCAGCTACCTGGGCTATGTCAACGGCACGATGGTGGCGCTCAGCCGGATGCGGCCGCGCAACGCCGGGACCATCGTGCAGGTCGGCTCCGCGCTCAGCGAACGGGCCATCCCGCTCCAGTCGGCGTACTGCGGGGCCAAGCACGGGATCAACGGGTTCACCGAGTCGCTCCGCTGCGAGCTCATGCACGAGCACTCCAGCGTCAACGTGACCGTCGTGCAGATGCCGGCGGTGAACACCCCCCAGTTCTCCTGGGTGCTGTCCCGGCTGCCGCGGCACCCGCAGCCGGTGCCGCCGATCTACCAGCCGGAGGTCGCCGCGCACGGCGTGCTGTACGCGGCGGATCATCCGCGGCGCAAGCAATACTGGGTGGGCGGGAGCACGGTGGCCACCCTGCTGGCGCAGAAGGTCGCGCCGGCGCTGCTGGACCGGTATCTGGCCAGGACCGGGTTCGACGCGCAGCAGGCGGACCAGGAGGTCCCGGTGGGGAGCCGGCCGGACAACCTGTTCGATGCGGTGGACGGGGCCGAGGGGCGGGACTACGGGGCGCACGGGATCTTCGACGACCGGTCGCATCCGCGAAGCTGGCAGCTCCATGTGTCGCATCATCCGGCGCTTGCCAGTGGGGTCGTGGCTGGTGCCGCCCTGGCGGGAGGGTTGCTCGTCAGGCGTCTGGCTGGTCGCTCGTGAGGCTGGTGGGGCATGACCGGATGGCCAGTCGGGCCTGGCTGGGGGCTGGCTGGGTGGCCGGTCGCGCCTGGCTGCTCCGCAACGCCTGGCGCGACGACCACACCAGCCA
Source organism: Actinomycetes bacterium (assembly GCA_025964635.1). Taxonomy (GTDB): domain Bacteria; phylum Actinomycetota; class Actinomycetes; order Streptosporangiales; family Streptosporangiaceae; genus RYN-230. The sequence continues at coordinate 2,271 of JAOPYP010000281.1, forward strand.
CGCCCAATCCGGCAGCGGAGCGCGGGTAAATAGCACGGGCGCGTGGGTGGTCACGCTGGCCCGGGCTGGGTATGGCGTGGCTTTGCTGTGCGCCCCGCAGGCGCTGATCCGGCTGACCGGGGATCCGGTGACTGGGCAGTCGCCTGGGGAGCGGCCTCGGCCCAGCCGGCGGGCGTGCGGCGTCGCACGAGTGCTTGGAGTTCGGCATCTGGTGCAGGCGGGGCTGACCGCGGCGGCCCTGCGGGCCGAGGAGCCGGTCAGCTCCCTCCCCCTGGGTCTGGGCGCGGCCGTGGATGTCCTGCACGCCACGACGATGGTGGGGCTGGCGGCGGTGGACCGGGGGGCGCGGCGGGTGGCGCTGGCCGATACGGGGGTCGAGGTCACGCTGGCGGCGGCGGGGCTGATCAGCGCCGCGAAGTAGAAGCAGTGCCGGGGCATGAGCAAGCCCGGGCCGGCCGGCCCGGGCTTGCTCATGCTGAACGGTCAGGTCCGGGAGGCTACTTCTTGAAGGCGTCCTTGACCTTCTCGCCAGCCTGCTTGAGGTTGCCCTTGGCCTGGTCCGTCCGGCCCTCGGCTTCCATCTGCTCGTTGCCGATGGCCTGGCCGGTCTTCTTCTTGGCCTTGCCCTTGATCTCGGTGACCTTGTTGGCCGCCTTGTCTTCGGTCGCCATGTTCTGGCTCCTCACCACGCTGGACAGTCATCCCGTATGCATCCTTGATTCAGCCACTGTCCGCAGGGACAGGGCCTAAACCACACGGCCCGGTCACGCACGGAGGCGCCCGGCAGCATCGCTGCCGGGCGCCTCTCGTTGTCCTGCCGCCCGTGCTGCGGGCGGCGACCCGCTTACCGGTTGTAGGAGCCGAAGTCGTACTCCTCCAGCGGGATCGCGTCACCGGAGCCCTGACCGAACGCGTAGCTCGGGGCCTCCTCGTAGGCGGTCGCCGGGTAGACCGAGGAGCGGGCGTCATCCGTGGGCTCGACCCGCACGCTCCGGTACCGCGGCATGCCGGTACCGGCCGGGATGAGCTTGCCGATGATGACGTTCTCCTTCAGGCCCAGCAACGGGTCCGACTTGGCGTGGATGGCCGCGTCGGTCAGCACCCGGGTCGTCTCCTGGAACGACGCCGCGGACAGCCACGACTCGGTGGCCAGCGACGCCTTGGTGATGCCCATGAGCACCGGCCGGCCCGAGGCGGGCGTGCCGCCCTGCTCGACCACGCTGCGGTTGACGTTCTCGAAGCGCGGCCGCTCCACCAGCTCGCCAGGGAGCAGGTCGGTGTCGCCGGACTCGAGCACGTTCACCCGCTTGAGCATCTGCCGGATGATGATCTCGATGTGCTTGTCGTGGATGGACACACCCTGCGACCGGTAGACCTCCTGGACCTCGTGCACCAGGTGCAGCTGCACCTCACGGGAACCCAGGATCCTGAGCACCTCGTGCGGGTTGATCGCACCCTGGATCAGCTGCTGGCCGACGTGCACGTGGTCGCCGTCCGCCACCAGCAGCCGGGAGCGCATCGGCACCTGGTAGGGCATCTCCTCGCCGCCGTCGTCGGGGGTGACGATGATCTTCCGGGTCTTCTCGGTCTCCTCGACCTTGACCCGGCCCTCGACCTCGCTGATCGGCGCCATGCCCTTGGGGATCCGGGCCTCGAAGAGTTCCTGGATCCGGGGCAGGCCGTGGGTGATGTCCAGCCCCGCCACACCGCCGGTGTGGAAGGTCCGCATGGTCAGCTGGGTACCCGGCTCACCGATGGACTGCGCGGCCACGATGCCGACCGCCTCGCCCACGTCCACCCGCTTGCCAGTGGCCAGCGAGCGCCCGTAGCACTTGGCACAGACACCGATCTTGGCCTCGCAGACCAGGACGCTGAACGTCCTGACCTGACTCACCCCGGCGTTGACCAGGAGATCGATCAGCGTCTCGGTGGTGTCCGTGTCGACCTCGGCGACGACCTTGCCGTCCACCTCGATGGCCTCGGCGATGGCCCGGCCGGTGCCGGTGTTCTCGATGTTGGGCAGCTTCCGCAGCGTCCCGTCCGGGCCCGGCTCCGCGATCTTCATCGCGAGCGACCGGTCCGTGCCACAGTCCTCTTCCCGGACGATGACGTCCTGCGCCACGTCCACCAGGCGCCGGGTGAGGTACCCGGAGTCGGCGGTACGCAGGGCGGTGTCGGCCAGGCCCTTGCGGGCACCGTGGGTCGAGATGAAGTACTCGACCACGGACAGGCCCTCGCGGAAACTGGACTTGATCGGCCGCGGGATGGTCTCGCCCTTGGGGTTGGAGACCAGGCCGCGCATGCCGGCGATCTGCCGGACCTGCATCGGGTTACCACGGGCACCAGAGTTGACCATCATCCACACCGAGTTGGTCTCGGGGAACGCGGCCTCCATGTCCTTGGCCACATCGCTGGTCGCGTGCGTCCAGATCTCGATGAGCTCCTGACGGCGCTCGTCGTCGGTGATCAGGCCGCGCTCGTACTCACGCTGCACCTTGTCCGCGCGCTTCTCGTAGGCGTCGAGGATCTCCGCCTTGTTCGGCGGGGCGATGACGTCCTCGATCGCGATCGTGACGCCGGCCCGGGTGGCCCAGTGGAACCCGGCGTCCTTGAGGGCGTCGAGTGCCGTGGCCACCTCGACCTTGGGGTAGGTCTCGGCCAGCTCGTTCACGATCGTGGACAGCTGCTTCTTGCTGACCTCGTAGTTCACGAACGGGAACGACGTGGGCAGGGTCTCGTTGAAGTAGCAGCGCCCGAGCGTGGTCTCCAGCCGGAACTGCTCGCCCGGCGTCCAGCCCTCCGGCATGGTGAACCCGCGCGGCGGGGTGGCTTCGCTCAGCCGGATCTGGATCTTGGCCTGCAGGTCCAGCTCGCCGGTGTCGTAGGCCATGGTGGCCTCGGAAATCGAGCCGAAGATCCGGCCCTGGCCCGGCACATCCTCGGCCGCCCGGGTCAGGCAGTAGATCCCGATGACCATGTCCTGGGTGGGCATCGTCACCGGCTTGCCGTCAGCCGGCTTGAGGATGTTGTTGGTGGACAGCATCAGGATCCGCGCCTCGGCCTGCGCCTCGGCGGACAGCGGCAGGTGCACCGCCATCTGGTCACCATCGAAGTCCGCGTTGAACGCGGTGCAGACCAGCGGGTGGATCTGGATGGCCTTGCCCTCGACCAGCTGCGGCTCGAAGGCCTGGATGCCCAGCCGGTGCAGGGTCGGCGCCCGGTTCAGCAGGACCGGGTGCTCGGTGATGACCTCTTCCAGCACGTCCCAGACCACGGGCCGGGCGCGCTCCACCATCCGCTTGGCGGACTTGATGTTCTGCGCGTGGTTCAGGTCGACCAGCCGCTTCATGACGAACGGCTTGAACAGCTCGACCGCCATCTCCTTGGGCAGGCCGCACTGGTGCAGCTTGAGCTGCGGGCCCACCACGATGACGCTACGGCCCGAGTAGTCGACCCGCTTGCCCAGCAGGTTCTGGCGGAACCGGCCCTGCTTGCCCTTGAGCATGTCGGACAGCGACTTGAGCGGCCGGTTGCCCGGGCCGGTCACCGGACGTCCCCGGCGGCCGTTGTCGAACAGCGAGTCCACGGCCTCCTGGAGCATCCGCTTCTCGTTGTTGACGATGATCTCGGGCGCGCCCAGGTCGAGCAGCCGCTTGAGCCGGTTGTTCCGGTTGATGACCCGGCGGTACAGGTCGTTCAGGTCAGACGTGGCGAACCGGCCACCGTCGAGCTGCACCATCGGGCGCAGGTCCGGCGGGATGACCGGGATGCAGTCCAGCACCATGCCCATCGGGCTGTTGCGGGTGGACAGGAACGCGGACACCACCTTGAGCCGCTTGAGCGCGCGCGCCTTGCGCTGGCCCTTGCCGCTGCGGATGGTCTCGCGCAGGCTGGCCGCCTCGTTCTCGAGGTCGAAGCTGGCCAGCCGCTCCTGGATGGCCTGGGCGCCCATGCCGCCGCGGAAGTAGCGGCCGAAACGGTCGCGCATCTCGCGGTACAGGAGCTCGTCGCCCTCCAGGTCCTGGACCTTGAGGTTCTTGAACCGGCTCCAGACTTCCTCGAGCCGGTCGATCTCACGCTGGGCCCGGTCCCGGATCTGGCGGCACTCGCGGTCGCAGCTCTCCCGGAGCTTGCGGCGGGCGTCGCCCTTGGCCCCGGCCGCTTCCAGCTCGGCCAGGTCCTTCTCCAGCTTGCCCTGGCGGGCCTCGATGTCGCTGTCGCGGCGCTGCTCCAGCTGGCCGCGCTCCACCGAGATCTTGGCCTCGAGGGACGGCAGGTCCCGGCCGCGCGCGTCGTCGTCCACGTACGTGATCATGTACGCGGCGAAGTAGATGACCTTTTCCAGGTCCTTGGGCGCCAGGTCGAGCAGGTAACCGAGGCGGCTCGGCACACCCTTGAAGTACCAGATGTGCGTGACCGGCGCGGCGAGCTCGATGTGGCCCATCCGCTCCCGGCGCACCTTGGCCCGGGTGACCTCGACGCCACAGCGCTCACAGATGATGCCCTTGAACCGGACGCGCTTGTATTTGCCGCAGTAGCACTCCCAGTCCCGGGTGGGGCCGAAGATCTTCTCGCAGAAGAGCCCGTCCTTCTCCGGCTTCAGGGTGCGGTAGTTGATGGTTTCCGGCTTCTTGACTTCGCCATGGGACCACTGGCGGATGTCGTCAGCAGTGGCCAGGCCGATACGCAGGTCGTCGAAGAAGTTGACGTCAAGCACGTGTGTTATCCCCTGGGGTAGTTCGGATGAGAGTGCCCCCGGGCAGCCCGGGCGGTCAGGCCCGGGCTACCCGGCACGCTCTCACACCTCTTCAACGCTGCTCGGCTCGCGCCGGGACAGGTCGATACCGAGTTCTTCCGCCGCGCGGAAGACATCCTCATCGGTGTCTCGCATTTCGATGGCTGCACCGTCACTGGACAGCACCTCGACGTTGAGGCACAGCGACTGCATTTCCTTGATCAGGACCTTGAACGATTCCGGGATGCCGGGCTCCGGGATGTTCTCGCCCTTGACGATGGCCTCGTAGACCTTCACCCGGCCGAGCACGTCGTCGGACTTGATCGTGAGCAGTTCCTGCAGGGCGTAGGCGGCGCCGTAGGCCTCGAGGGCCCACACCTCCATCTCCCCGAACCGCTGACCACCGAACTGTGCCTTACCGCCCAGCGGCTGCTGGGTGATCATCGAGTACGGGCCCGTGGACCGCGCGTGGATCTTGTCGTCCACGAGGTGGAGCAGCTTGAGGATGTAGATGTAGCCCACCGAGATGGGGTCCTTGAACGGCTCCCCGGTGCGCCCGTCGAACAGCCGCGCCTTGCCGCTGCTGCCAACCATCCGCTCCCCGTCCCGGTTCGGCAGGGTGCTGCCGAGCAGGCCGGTGATCTCATCCTCGCTGGCGCCGTCGAACACCGGGGTGGCGACGGGCGTGCCCGCCTCTGCCTCGCCCGCGCTGATCGCGCGCAGCCGCTTCTTCCAGTCCGAGTCCTCGCCGTCGACCTCCCAGCCGGACTTGGCCACCCAGCCGAGGTGCGTCTCCAGCACCTGGCCGACGTTCATCCGGCCCGGGACGCCGAGCGGGTTCAGGACGATGTCCACCGCGGTCCCGTCCTCGAGGAACGGCATGTCCTCGATCGGCAGGATCTTGGCGATGACACCCTTGTTCCCGTGGCGGCCCGCCAGCTTGTCGCCGTCAGTGATCTTCCGCTTCGCGGCCACGTAGACGCGGACCAGCTCGTTCACGCCGGGCGGCAGCTCGTCGCCGTCCTCCCGGGTGAACACGCGGACGCCGATCACCTTGCCGGACTCGCCGTGCGGCACCTTGAGCGAGGTGTCGCGGACTTCTCGCGCCTTCTCGCCGAAGATGGCCCGCAGCAGCCGCTCCTCCGGGGTCAGCTCGGTCTCCCCCTTCGGGGTGACCTTGCCGACCAGGATGTCGCCGGTGACGACCTCGGCCCCGATCCGGATGATGCCCCGGTCGTCCAGGTCCGCCAGCACTTCCTCGGAGACGTTGGGGATGTCCCGGGTGATCTCCTCCGGGCCCAGCTTGGTGTCCCGGGCGTCGACCTCGTGCTCCTCGATGTGGATCGAGGAGAGGACGTCGTCCTGGACCAGCCGCTGGGACAGGATGATCGCGTCTTCGTAGTTGTGGCCTTCCCAGGGCATGAACGCGACCAGCAGGTTGCGGCCGAGCGCCATCTCGCCCTGGTCGGTGCACGGCCCGTCGGCGATGACCTGGCCGACCTCGATCCGCTGCCCCTCGGTGACCACCGGCTTCTGGTTGAAGCAGGTGCCCTGGTTGGAGCGGCGGAACTTGGCCACCAGGTAGGTGTTCCTGGTCCCGTCGTCGTTGCCCACGGTCACGTAGTCCGCGCAGGACTCCTCGACCACGCCGGCCTTCTCCGCGACGATCACGTCCCCGGCGTCGGTCGCGGCACGGTACTCCATGCCGGTGCCGACCAGGGGCGCCTCGCTGCGGAGCAGCGGCACCGACTGGCGCTGCATGTTCGAGCCCATCAGGGCGCGGTTGGCGTCGTCGTGCTCGAGGAACGGGATCATGGCCGTGGCCACCGACACCATCTGGCGCGGCGACACGTCCATGTAATCCACGTCGGCAGTGCCGATGTAGTCGACCTCGCCGCCCTTGCGGCGGACCAGGACGCGGCTCTCCTCGAACTCCCCGTCCGGGCCCAGCGGCGTGTTCGCCTGGGCGATGACGTGCCGGTCCTCCTCGTCCGCGGTCAGGTAGTCGATCTGGCCAGTCACCTTGCCGCCCTTGACCTTGCGGTAGGGCGTCTCGACGAAGCCGAACGCGTTGACCCTGGCGTACGAGGCCAGCGAGCCGATCAGGCCGATGTTCGGGCCTTCCGGCGTCTCGATCGGGCACATCCGGCCGTAGTGCGATGGGTGGACGTCCCGGACCTCGAACCCCGCCCGCTCACGGGACAGGCCGCCCGGGCCGAGCGCCGACAGGCGGCGCTTGTGCGTCAGCCCGGCCAGCGGGTTGGTCTGGTCCATGAACTGGGAGAGCTGGCTGGTCCCGAAGAACTCCTTGATCGCGGCGACCACGGGCCGGATGTTGATCAGGGTCTGCGGCGTGATCGCCTCGACGTCCTGAGTCGTCATCCGCTCCCGGACCACCCGCTCCATCCGGGCCAGGCCCAGGCGGACCTGGTTCTGGATGAGCTCGCCCACGGTGCGCAGGCGGCGGTTCCCGAAGTGGTCGATGTCGTCGGTCTCGATCGGGATGACGACGGACTCGCCGGTCTTCATCTCGTCCTCGCCGGCGTGCAGCCGGACCAGGTACTCGATGGTGGCGACGATGTCGTCCTCGGTCAGCGTGCCCTGCCGGATCGGCAGGCCCAGGCCGAGCTTCTTGTTGATCTTGTACCGGCCAACCTTGGCGAGGTCATACCGCTTCGGGTTGAAGTACAGGTTCTCCAGCAGCGCCTGGGCGGACTCCCGGGTCGGGGGCTCGCCAGGACGCAGCTTGCGGTAGATGTCGAGCAGGGCGTCGTCCTGGCCGGTGGTGTGATCCTTCTCCAGGGTCGCCCGCATCGACTCGTACTCGCCGAACCGCTCCAGGATCTTCGCGTCGTCCCAGCCGAGCGCCTTGAGCAGGACGGTCACGCTCTGCTTGCGCTTGCGGTCGATGCGGACGCCGACGCTGTCCCGCTTGTCGATCTCGAACTCGAGCCAGGCACCACGGGACGGGATGACCTTGCAGCTGAAGATGTCCTTGTCGGACGTCTTGTCCACCTGGCGGTCGAAGTAGACGCCAGGCGAGCGGACGAGCTGCGACACCACGACGCGCTCGGTGCCGTTGATGATGAAGGTGCCCTTGGGCGACATCAGCGGGAAGTCACCCATGAACACGGTCTGGCTCTTGATCTCGCCCGTGCTGTTGTTGATGAACTCAGCCGTGACGAACATGGGAGCCGAGTAGTGCATGTCCTTGTCCTTGCACTCCTCGACGGAGTACTTGGGCGGCTCGAACCGATGGTCACGGAACGAGAGGGACATAGTTCCCGTGAAGTCTTCGATCGGGCTGATCTCTTCGAAGATCTCCTCGAGACCGGACTGCTCCGGAACCTCTTTGACGCCAGCCTCGCGCGCCGCGTCTACCCGCCCACGCCAACGCTCGTTGCCCAGCAGCCAGTCGAACGAATCGGTCTGCAGGGCGAGGAGGTCGGGAACCTCAAGAGGTTCCTTGAAGCGGGCGAAGGTAACGCGACGAGGGGCTGTACTGGCGGCCGAGGCGCTGCGCGATGCTGCCAACAGGGGTCCTTCCGAGCTTGTGGCCGACTACTCACCGCACGCACACGAAACGCCCTGCGGCCACGCCGCGAGGGTTCGAGGATGCCGAGGACGTAAGAGTGCAGCGCAAATTGGCAGTCTAGCCTACGGCCACACTGCTCGTCAACTGTATCTCACTCTGAGGTTCACGGTTGCTCCGCAGCATGGCTCGTTCGTGGCAAAACGTCAAGTCCACGCCACGTGGTCTCGTCATATCGGTGACGTGACGAACACCACATTCGGGTATGCGTGTGATTACATGTGCTAACGGGTAAGCCTAGCAGTTCTATTCCGGACGCTTTCCCTGATCACTGAGGGTCCCGCCGGGCCGGCTCCGCGGAGCGCCCGCCGCGGCGCCCGGGCCGGGGAGCGTTAAGGCACCCAGTGCAGGAACTTTGGCCCGCCAGGGCCCGGTACGCGGCGGCCCGGCCCCGGACACGCGTGTGCCGGGCCGCACTCGCGCGCGGCCCGGCACACGACCGGCTGTAACGGAATCGTTACTTGACGGTGACCGACGCGCCGGCGCCTTCCAGGGCGGCCCGGGCCTTCTCCGCGGCCTCCTTGTTGACCCGCTCCAGGAGCGGCTTGGGCGCAGAGTCCACCAGGTCCTTGGCCTCCTTGAGGCCCAGGCTGGTCAGCGTGCGGACCTCCTTGATGACCTGGATCTTCTTGTCGCCCGCGCCCTCGAGGATGACGTCGAACTCGTCCTTCTCCTCGGGTGCCTCCGCGGCCGCGCCGGCCCCGCCCGCCGCCGGGGCGGCAACCGCCACCGGGGCGGCGGCCTTCACGTCGAACGTGTCCTCGAACTGCTTCACGAACCCGGACAGCTCGAGCAGCGTCATCTCCTTGAACGCGTCGAGCAGGTCATCCGTGCTGAGCTTCGCCATGGGTGCTTCCTCTTCCTGATTCCTGCGTCTTCTGTTCCAGGGCCGCCTGGTGCCGCGGCCGCTGTGGTCTTCCGCTGGCCGCTACGGCGCCCAGCGGGCCTGCTGTTTACTCGCTGGCCGCCTCGGCAGCCGGGGCTTCCGCCGCCGGGGCGTCGCCCGCGGTCGCGTCCGGGGTTTCCGCCGCGGCGGAGTCCTCGGGGCCATCCGGTGCCGCGCCGTCCGCGGCCGGCGCGCCGGCGCCGCCCTCGGCCTCGCGCTTGGCCCGCAACGCCTCGGCCAGCTGGACCAGCTGCACCGGCAGCGCGTTGAACACGGCCGCGGCCTTGGCCATGGACGCCTTCATGTCGCCGGCCAGCCTGGCCAGCAGCACTTCGCGCGGCTCGAGATCAGCCAGCTGCTCGATCTCCGCCGGGCTGATCGCCTTGCCGTCGAGCACCCCGCCCTTGATCACCAGCAGCGGGTTGCTCCGGGAGAAGTCGCGCAGCCCCTTGGCTGCCTCGACCACGTCTCCCTGGACGAAAGCGATCGCGGACGGGCCGCTCAGCAACGCCCCAATCTCGTTGGCCACGCCCGCATCGGTAGCGGCGATCTTGGTCAGCGTGTTCTTGACCACGGTGAACGTGGCACTGCCGCCGAGTGATCCGCGCAATTCCGCGAGCTGGCTCACGGTCAGGCCGCGGTACTCGGTGAGCACCGCCCCTTCCGAGGACTGGAACCGCTCGGTGAGCTCGGCGACCGCGCTCACCTTGTCCTCCCTCGCCATGGGCCTCCTTTCCTGGTCTGGGAAAGCCCCCGCAGGGGCCGTCCCAGCGACTCTGGCGCCGGTGAGGGAGCACCTGACATGCGAAACGCCCCGGCGCGAAGGCACCAGGGCGTGGACACCACCAGCCGGGAGAGGCTGGCCACGGTGATTCAGCTCGGACGCCTGCGCGGGCCGCCCGCTGACGCGGGTCCTTCGGCCATCCCCTGGTCCGCTGCATTGGCACACAGGCGGGCAGGCGACGGCAACCGACGGTCTTTGGCTTCGGCTCAACTGTAGGGGTATTCCGGGTGGCGGCCAAATCGGGCCCGGGCCGGGCCGGCCGGGAATGACCGCGCCCGGCCAGGTCCTCGTTGCGGAGAAAACCTGGCCGGGCGCGAACGGAAAGCCGGTGAGCTAGGCGGTAGCGGGCTCGAACTCTTCCGTCAGCCCGCGGGTCTTGGCCGGGTCGACCAGGATGGCCGGGCCCATGCTGGTGGCCATGGCCACCTTCTTCAGGTACCGGCCCTTGGCCGCGGACGGCTTGAGCCGGAGCACCTCGTCCAGCGCGGCCGCGTAGTTCTCCACCAGCGCGGTGGCCGGGAACGACGCCTTGCCGATCACGAAGTGCAGGTTGCCGTGCCGGTCCACCCGGAACTCGATCTTCCCGCCCTTGATCTCGGTCACGGCCTTGGCCACGTCCGCGGTCACCGTGCCGGTCTTGGGGTTGGGCATCAGGCCGCGCGGGCCGAGCACCCGGCCCAGCCGGCCGACCTTGCCCATCAGGTCGGGGGTGGCGACCACGGCGTCGAAGTCCAGGAAGCCGCCCTGGATGCGCTCGATCAGGTCGTCGGAGCCCACGTAGTCGGCGCCCGCGGCCTCAGCGGCCGCCGCCCGGTCGCCGGTCGCGAAGACCAGCACGCGGGCCGTCTTGCCGGTGCCGTTGGGCAGGTTGACCGTGCCGCGGACCATCTGGTCCGCCTTGCGCGGGTCCACGCCGAGCCGCAGGGCGACCTCGACGGTGGGGTCGAACTTGGTGGTGGCCGTGTCCTTGGCCAGGCCGACGGCCTCAGAGGGGCTGTACAGCCGGTCCGGGTCGATCTTCTCGGCGGCCTGCCGGTAGGCCTTGCTGCGCTTCATCTCGTTTCTCCTTGGTTCTGTGCGGAGGTCGTGGTCATCGGGCCAGCGCGTGGCCCTGCCACTGCTCACTGCGGGTTCCGCGGTGTCGGCCGCGGAACTTCTTTTTATGCAACGAAAACCACCAGGCGGCTATGCCCCCGCGTCGGCCGGCGCCGCCAGGCGCCAGCCGCTGAGGGGTTCAGCCGCTGAGGGGGTTCAGCCGCGGAGGGGCTCAGCCGCGGAGGGGCTCAGCCGCGGACCGTGAGGCCCATCGACCGGGCGGTGCCCGCGATGATCTTCTCGGCCGCCTCGATCGTGGTCGCGTTGAGGTCGGGCATCTTGGTCTGCGCGATCTCGCGGACCTGGGCCGAGGTG
>JAOPYP010000154.1 GCA_025964635.1 Actinomycetes bacterium
GCACCGGCCGTCCGGCCCCGCATCGGGCCCGGCGAGCCCCAGCCCCTCTGGCCGGCCGGCCCATGGCATCCCGGCTCAGTCCGGCAGCCCCAGCGGTTCGCCCACGCCCGGCCCCACCCAGCAGCCGTCGCCCTCCGCGAGTACCAACCCCCCGGCCGGCGCGACGCCGTCACCGTCGGCCACGCCGAGCGTCACCGGGCGGTCCGGGTCTCATCACCGGCCCCGCCCGTCTGGCCCCCCGAGCACTCCCCCCTGACCACCCGCCGCCTCCTGTCGCCGCGGCGGGTGCGGTGCGGCGGGCCGGGCCCCAACCCCCCCGGGGACTCGGCCCGTCGCACTCCTGGCGGGCGGCGGCCGTTGCCGGGCTGCTCAGCGGCGGAAATCCACCGCGGTGGTGTTCGCCCCGCTGATCACGACCGCGACCGTCTCCTCCGGGCCCGGGGAGTACCGGCCGGCCAGCAGCGCGGCCAGCGCGGCACAGCCGCCGGGCTCGGCGACCAGGCGCAGCCGCTCCCAGAGCAGGTCCTGGGCCCGGAGGATGTCCTCGTCGGTGACCAGGACCACCTGCCGCACGTGCTCACGGATCACCGCGAACGTGTGCTCGCCGACGCGGCGCGGGGCCAGCGAGTCGATGGCCACGCTGCCCGCTTCCGCGTCCACGGGACGGCCCGCCCGCAGGGCCCGGGTCAGGGTGGGCGCACCCTCGGGCTCCACCCCCACGACCCGTGCGTGGCCCGCGTACGCCGCGCAGATCCCGGCCAGCAGCCCGCCGCCACCCACGCTGGCCAGGACGGTGCCGGCCGCGGGCGCCTGCTGCCTCAGCTCCGCGCCCAGCGAGCCGGCCCCCAGGATCGTCTCAATCTGGTCGAACGCGGGCACCGGCAGCGCGCCCGACGCGGCCACCCACTCCTCGCTGGCGGCCAGCGCCTCGGCGTAGGTGGCCCCGCCGACGACCAGGTCGGCCCCGTAGCCGCGGATGCGCTCGATCTTGGCCGGGGACGAGACCTCCGGAACGAACACGCGGGCGCGCACGCCCAGCGCCTGGGCCGCGTAGGCGACCGCCGCGCCGTGATTGCCGCCCGACGCGGCCACCACTCCCGCCTCGGGCAGCGGGCGGAGCAGCAGGTTGGCGAACGCGCCCCGGGCCTTGAACGATCCTGAATGCTGGAGCTGCTCCAGCTTCAGCACCAGCGGGCCGGGCTCCAGCCCGAAGGTGGCCCGGTCCAGGACGGCCACCGGGGTGCACAGCACGTAGGGGCGGATCAGCGTGGCCACGGACGCGATCGCATGGGACGTGATGTCGGCGGCCATGGCCGCCGGAACGCCGGTATCGCTCACTCCGCTCCTTCCCGTCCTCATGCTATGCACCCGGCCGGCCGCGCACTTGGTCGGCGGCGGCGAGGGTTGTACCGTTTGGCGCATGCCTGGCTCTGCGGCACCCGCGCCGAAGTCCCCGTCTCCCCGGCTGTGGCAGATGCGCCGCGTGCAGGTGGCCGGGACCGCGGCCGTGACGGCCCTGGCCGCGGGCACGGCCGCCGCATTAGCGGCGGGCGCTCCCGCCGCCGCCATCGCGGTGGCCGTGGTCCTCGTGACCGCCCTGGCCGCCTTCTGGTTCGTCCGTAACCGGGTCCGGGCCTGGACCTACACCGAGCGCGAGGATGACCTCATCGTGGCGCGGGGGGTCATGGTCCGCCGCCTGTCCGTGGTGCCTTATGGCCGGATGCAGTTCGTCGACGTGACCGCCGGCCCGGTGGAACGCGCGTTCCGGCTGGCCACCGTGAAGCTGCACACCGCCGCGGCCGCGAGCGACGCGCGGATCCCCGGGCTCGAGCGGGAGGAAGCCGCCCGGCTGCGGGACCGGCTGGCCGCCCTCGGCGAGGCGAAGGCCGCGGGCCTGTGACCGGCCAGCCCGGGGAGGTCCCTGGCGACCCCGGGGAGGTCCCTGGCGACCCCGGGAAGGTGCCCGGTCAGTGGCACCGGCTGCACCCGTTGTCGCCGCTGGTGCGCTCCGGCCGCGCCGCCGTCGGTGTGCTGGCCATCGTGGGCATCTCCGCGTCCGGTCAGTTCGGCCGCAGCGGGTCGCACCTGTTCGACTGGGTGCTGGCCGCGCTCGTGGTGATCGCCGCCGTGGTCAACTGGCTGGTCACCCGCTGGGAGCTGGATGGGGCCACGCTGCGGATCGAGACGGGCCTGCTGCGCCGCGACTCCCGGCAGCTGCCGGTGGCCCGGATCCAGGCCGTGGACGTGGTGCGGCCGTTCCTGGCCCGGGCGCTCGGCCTGGCCGAACTGCGCGTCCGGCTGGCCGGGTCCAGCCACGCCGACGGCCGGCTCGCCTACCTGCCCGAGCAGGCCGCGCTGGACCTGCGGGCCAGGCTGCTCGCCGCGCATCACGGGCTCGACCCGGCCACTCCGGAACCCGGCGAGCGGATCCTGGCCAGCGTCCCCAACGGCCGCCTGGTCGGGTCGGTGCTGGCCTCCGGGGCCAGCCTGCTCATCGCGCTGCTGGTCGCGGAGCTCGTGGTCATCCTGGTGTTCCCGGGCGTGCTCGCCGCCACCGGGAGCACGTTCCTGGTGTTCCTGGTCACCCTGGTGCCGATGGTGTGGCGGCGGCTGGCCACCGAGTACGGGTTCACGCTCGCCCAGTCGCCCGACGGCATCCGGATCCGCCGCGGGCTGCTCGGCACGGTCGCCGAGACGATCCCGCTGCGCCGGGTGCAGGCGGTGCGGATGGTCGAGCCGGTGCTGTGGCGGCCGCTGGGCTGGTGCCGCCTGGAGATCGACGTGGCCGGCTCGCCGGGCCGCGACCACGCCGACGGGTCGGGCCGGATGCGCAAGACCCTGCTCCCGGTCGGCCATCGCGAGCCGGCCTGGCAGCTGATGCGGCTGGTCATCGGCGCCGATCCGCCCCCGCTGTCGCCGCCGCCGCGGCGGGCCCGCCGGAAGGCGCCGCTGAGCTATCACTTCCTGGCCGCCGGGCACGACGAGACCAGCGCGATGGGGGTCACGGGCCGGCTCCGCAAGGTCACCACCTGGGTGCCGCTGGAGAAGGTGCAGAGCGTCCGGATGGTCACCGGGCCGGTCCAGCGCGCCCTGTCCCTGGCCACCGTGCATGTGGACGCGGCCGGCCGGCGGGTCCGGGCCGAGTTCCGCGACCGGCCGGGCGGGGAGGCGGGCCAGCTCGCCGAGGAGCTGGCCGCGCTGTGCCGCGGGGCCCGGCGCCGGGCGGCGCAGCCCGGTGCCTCACCGGCCCCGGCCATCCCCGCCCAGGGGAGACTCCCGGACGCTGACGCGGCCCGCTCACCTGCTAGCCGACCAGGGCAGCGCCGGTGAACGCCGCCCAGAGCGCGGCGTAGGTCCCGCCCGCGGCGAGCAGCTCGTCGTGGGTGCCCTGCTCCACGATGCG
>JAOPYP010000348.1 GCA_025964635.1 Actinomycetes bacterium
TCCCGGTCCACCCGTACGCCCAGGGCACCTGGGGCCCGAAGGAAGCCGACCGGCTGCTGCCGGCCCGGGACCTCTGGCACGACCCAGCGGGGTGACGCGTGGCTGACGGGAAGCGGACGACCGGGGAAGCCCGGCCCAGGGTAGTGGTGGTCGGCGGCGGATTCGCCGGGCTGTTCGCCACCCGGGCGCTACGCCGGGCCCCGGTCTCGGTCACCCTGATCGACCGCGCGGAGCACCACCTCTTCCAGCCGCTGCTCTACCAGTGCGCAACCGGGATCCTGTCCGAGGGCAAGATCGCCGCCCCGCTGCGCGAGGTGCTCCGGAAGCACGCCAACGTCGAGTGCGTGATGGCCGAGGTCACCGGCATCGACCCGGCGGCGCACCGGGTGCTCGCCACGCGGCCGCTGGGCCAGCCTCTCGAGTTCGGCTACGACTACCTGATCGTGGCGGCCGGCGTGCAGCAGTCGTATTTCGGGCACGACGAGTTCGGCCTGTTCGCGCCGGGGATGAAGTCGATCGCGGACGCGCTCACGATCCGGCGCCGGGTGTTCGGCGCGTTCGAGATGGCGGAGAGCGCGACCAGCCACGACGAGGCCCGGCGCTGGCTCACGTTCGCGCTGGTCGGCGGCGGCCCGACCGGGGTGGAGCTGGCCGGGCAGATCCGCGAGCTGGCCACCCGCACGCTGCGGGCCGAGTTCCGCCGCATCCTGCCGCAGGACGCGCGGGTGCTGCTGTTCGACGGTGGTGAGGCCCCGCTGGCCTCGTTCGGCCCGGCGCTGTCGGGCAAGGCCGCCGAGGCGCTGCGCAAGCTGGGGGTCGAGCAGCACATGCAGTCGGTGGTGACCAATGTCGACCTGACCGGCCTGGAGGTGCGTGGCCCGGACGGCGAGGTGACCCGGCACGACGTGGGCACCGTGCTGTGGACGGCCGGGGTGGAGGCTCCGCCGCTGGCCACGGCGGTGGCCACCGCGACCGGGGCGCAGCAGGACCGCTCCGGGCGGATCATCGTGGACCGGGACCTGACCATCCCCGGCCACTCCGAGATCTCGGTGGCCGGCGACATGATGAACCGCGACGGGCTGCCCGGGGTGGCCGAGGTGGCCATGCAGGCCGGGCTGTACGCGGCGCGGCGGATCCGCCGCGAGGTGGCCGGCCAGCCGCCGGGCAAGCCGTTCCGCTACCGCGACCTGGGCTCGGCCGCCTACGTGTCCCGCGGCAACGCGGTGGTGTCGCTGGGCCGGCTGCACCTGGGCGGGTTCCTGGGCTGGTGGGCGTGGCTGGTCATCCACATCGGCTTCATGACCGGCTTCCGCAACCGGTTCGGCGCCCTCGTGTCCTGGTGGTTCGCGTTCACCCGGGACCTGCGGAGGGAACGCACGTTCACCAGCCGCGATGTCGGTGTGCTGCGTGACGTCTATGGGGCCGGCACCGAGCAGCTTATTTCCGCAACGAAGACCGCCGGCGCGCCGGTGCCGCCCGGCCCCCCGGAGTCCGCGGGGCCGGGTAAACCCGCCGCCGGCGCCCAGTGACCCCCGCCAGCTCTGCTGGCCGCGCCGCCCCTATTCACCGCGACGGCTCTGCCTATCGGTCCGCCCCTCTTCGCCGGGCCGGGTCACGGCAGCCTGGCGTAGTCCTCCCGCCGGGCGACCCCGCTGACCGCGTCACCGAGCAGGTAGCGGCGCACGTTCCGGGCCGCCTGCCGCGCGGCGTAGTACATGATCCCCGGCACGTCCCCGGAGTTGTGCGGCGAGCCGAGCAGGTTGGGCAGCTCGAAGAACGGGTATCCGGTGCGGAACGGCGCGCCGTCGCGGGGCTCGTCCCACCAGGCGTCGATGCCCGCCGAGAAGCCCGGGTTGGCCCGCAGGTGCTCGTACAGGGCTTCCTCGTCCACGATCGGGCCGCGGGCCACGTTGACCAGGATCGCGTCCTTCTTCATCAGGCCCAGCTCGCGGGCGCCGATGAGGCCGCGGGTGCCCGCGGTCAGCGGGATGCCGATGACCACCACGTCCGCGACGGCCAGGACCCGGTCCAGGTCGTCCAGGGTGCCGCAGAACTCGACCTGCTCGCCGGTGCGGCCACTGCTGTTGATCGCGTGGATCCGCGCCCCGAAGGCCCGCATCAGCCTGGCGGTGGCCTGGCCGATCCCGCCGAAGCCGACGACCGCGCACACCGCGCCGTCCAGCGTGGCCGTGGGCGTGCCACGGTCCCAGCGCCCGGCGGCCAGCGCCGTGTTCCCCTGCGGGAGCCGCTTGGCCAGGCTGAGCACCATGGCCAGGACGTGCTCGGCGATGGGGTGCGCGTACGCGCCGACGTTCCCGGCCACCATGATGTCCGGGGCGATCGCGTCGAAATCCACCGTGTCCAGGCCGGCCGACAGCAGCTGGATGAACCGCAGCCCCGGGGCGCTCTGCAACGTGCCGGCGGGCACCTCATGCGACAGCCGCAGGCCGGTCAGCACCTCGGCCTGGCGGAGCACATCCGCCCGCTCGTCCTCCGGCATCCCGTCCGTGTAGCGGAGAGTAGCCAGATCGCCGAGAACCTCGGCGTTGATGGAGGTGAATTCAGCGTCTACCGGGTAGCTCACCGCTACCACCCGCTCCTGGGCCATCGAGCCTCTTTCCTTACATCCTGCCTGTGGGGGTCTGATGCCTGACCGCAGTAGTCCCAACCGCCGTGCTCAGCCTGCCATGACCGAGGCCAGCTTCCGTGAACTGTATGACCGGCTGCGGGCCCGGCGGCCGTGGGGGCCGGAGGACCGCCGTGGCGCACTTAACTACCTCACGCCGGCCGAGGTACTCGCGGCGATGGGAGAGGTCCGGCTGGGACGCACAGTGAGCCTGGAGGCCCCGGTGGTGGACCGGGTCACCGAGGACAACCCCGATCCCGCTCATCACCCGATGACGGGAACCGCGGACGACGCGAAGCCCACCGGGGTGTCGTTCGCGATGGACCGGCTCGAGATGAACGTGCACGGCAACGCGGACAGTCACATGGACGCGCTGTGCCACGTGATGTACGACGGGTCCCTGTACAACGGGGTCCCGGCCGGGACGGTCAGCTCCGAGGGCGCGGCCGAGCTGACCATCGAGGTGGCGAGGGACGGGGTGGCCGGGCGGGGCGTGCTGCTGGACATCCCGCGGCTGCGCGGGGTGCCCTGGCTGGAGCCGGGTGAGTTCGTGACCACCGACGACCTGGTCGCCGCGGAGGAGGCGCAGCAGGTCCGGGTGGGCAAGGGCGATCTGCTGCTCGTCCGGGTCGGGCACCGCCGGCGGCGCAACGAGCTGGGCCCGTGGGACGCGGCCAGCGCCCGGGCGGGACTGCACCCGACCGCGATGGAGTTCGTGGCCGACCGGCAGGTCGCGGTGCTCGGCAGCGACAGCAACAACGACACGGCCGGCAACGCCGCGGAGACGGTGGACTTCCCCGTGCACGTGCTGGCCATCAACGCGCTCGGCGTGCACCTGCTGGACTACCTGCAGTTCAGTGAGCTGGTCCCGGCGTGCGAGCAGGCGGGCCGCTGGTCGTTCCTGTGCATCATCGCGCCGCTGCGGCTGCACGCCGGGACCGGCTCGCCGGTCAATCCCATCGCCATCCTGTAGCGCCCTCGTCCGGCCCGGCCAGCCGGTGCCACAGGCCCCGCTGGGCGCTCAGCCCGGCCGCGCCGACCACGATCAGGATCACGACGTTGAGCAGCAGCTGGTAGAGCGAGCCGACCGCGTCGTGCCAGCTGCTGAATGCGAGCGACAGCCCGATCGACGCGGCCGCGGGGAGTGTGGTGATCGAGATGAACACGCCGATCAGCGCGTTGGCGCGGGACTCGGTGAGGGAGACCACCCCGGCCACCCCGGCCAGGACGGCCACGATGACGGAGAAGATGTTCGGCGAGTTGATCAGCTCGGCAACCGGCTTGATTCCGTTGAGGTAGGCGGCGGGCGCCACCCCGGCCGCCCGGATCGCCAGCGCGAACAGGAACGTCGCGATCACCGCGGCCAGGAAGCCACGGCCCAGCGCGGTGAGCGCCTCCCGGACCAGCGGCCCGTCCCGCTTGCTGCAGCCGAGCGCGGCCGCGATGATCGCGAAATACTCCGGGCCGACCACCATGGCCCCGATGACCAGGATCTGCGAGTTGGTCAGGATCCCGACGGCCGCGATCAGCCCGGCGATGATCAGCAGCACGTAGAAGCTCGGCGGGTAGGTGGCGCTGGCCCGGATCGTGCCCTCCACCATGTCCCAGACCGGGATCCGCTCCCGGCGGGCGTAGCGCCGGGTCTCGGTGGCGTTACGGGGGCCGGCCAGCGCCACGTTCACCTCGCCGACCGTGACTGAGCCCCGGCCGTTCTGGTGCAGCCCGCGCAGCTGCCGCAGCACCGGGTTGGCCGACTCGTTCAGCAGGTCGAACTGCACCGCGTCGCCGTCCGGGCGGCGGGCCGCGCCCGGCAGCACGACCAGGTTGTGCACGCCCGGCTCGGCGTGCAGCGCGGTCACCAGCCGCGGCGTCAGCTCCGGCGGGCTCACCACGCGCACGTGGAGCACCCAGCCTCCCCGTTTCCCTGTGCTCGTTAAGAGGTGCCCGGCGCGGGCTACACGCCGCGTTCGGCGACCAGCCGGCCGGAGGCGATGGCCGCGGTGAAGGCCTGGAAGTCCTGCTCGTTCTGGTCCGCGTACGCGGCCGCGAAGTCCGCGATCGCGTTGTCGAACACGTCGGACGCGCCCATGTACGCGGCGATGGCGATCTCGTCTCCCGACCGGGCGTGCGCCCGGGCCAGGGTCAGCCCGCACAGCTCGCCGTACAGCCGCAGGCCGCGCGGGATCATCGCGGCGATGTCGACCGAGAACTTCCAGTCGCGCAGCTGGCGGACGTAGAAGTCGCGGGTCTGGCCGTCGATCCCGGTGACCCGCTGCCAGCCCAGGAAGATGTCGCTGGCCGCCTGCATGAGCCGCTGGCCGTTGACGACCCGCTCGCCCTGGTTGTTGTACCTGGCGGCCCCGGCGAACCGGGCCAGCACCGACTCCTCGGCCTCCTTGACCTGGAGGAAGAGCGGGTCGGACTCGTCACGGCCGAGCATCAGCACGATCCAGCAGCGGGTGCCCACGCTGCCCACGCCGACCACCTTGCGGGCCATGTCAGCGAAGTCGTACTGCTCGAGCAGCACCCGGCGGTCGGGCTGCAGCGTCCGCCGGTACTGGGCGACGAGGTCCTTCAGTTCCTTCTCGATGTCGATCGCCCCGGCCAGGTCACCGAGCAGGTCGCGGAGCGGGACGATGATCGGCGGGTCGGGAATGATCCGCGGCTGCCCGTCCTCGATCCGGGTCAGCTTGCTCAGCTCCTGCATGCTGTCCCGGGTCCGGGCTTTGGCCAGGCCCTTGTCCAGGGCCTTGCGCTGGCGGTCCTTCAGCAGGCCGTCGAACCGGGCCCGGAACTCGTCCATGTCCACCTGGGTGTACCAGACGTCCAGGTTGCCTTCCCCGGACAGCTGCCGCATGACCTGCCGGTAGCGCCCGGCCGAGGCGACCACGATCTTCCTGCGGTCCTTGTCACTGAACCCGTTCTCCCGGGCGGCCACCTCGAGGCTGGCCGCCAGCCGCTTCACGTCCCACTCCCAGGGTGCGGGCAGCGTCTCGTCAAAGTCGTTGACGTCGAAGACCAGCTTGCGCTCGGGCGAGCCGAACAGCCCGAAGTTGGACAGGTGCGCGTCCCCGCAGGCCTGCACGATCATCCCGGTGGCCGGGGTACGGGCCAGGTCGCTGGCCATGGGCAGGGCCGCGCCCCGGTAGTAGGTGAACGGGGTCTCCATCATCCGGCCGTACCGCACCGGGACCAGGTCCGGGACCCGCGAGGCGCCCTGCGACGCGAGCAGGTCGACCGGGTCGGGCCGGTCCGCCGGCGGCTGCCACTGGGCGTGGCTCTCGCGCGGTACCTCGGCCCGCGCGGCCTTGCCGCGGACCTTGCGCTCGGCCGGGGTCAGCCGCCGCCGCGGCGCTTCCAGCCCGGTGCTCGTGTTGCGGGGCATGACCACGGTCCGGCGCGCCGCTTCGGGGACCCCGGCGGGCACTGTGGTGACGGCACCGTTCTGGGCCGCCGGGCTCCGGGCGGTGCGCGCCGTCCCGGCCCGGGAGGTGCTCCGGGACGTGGTTCGTGCCGTGCCCGCGGACGTGCTTCGGGCGGACGTGCTTCGTGCCGTGCCCGCGGACGTGGTCCGGGACGTGCCGCGGGACGCCCGGGAAGCCGGTGCGCTGGTCCCAGTGGACCTGGCCGAGCTGGTGCTGGACGGGCTCGCGCCGGACCGGCTCGCACTAGACCGGCTCGCGCTGGCCGCCGGGCGGCTGGCCGTCGAGGACGTGGCCGACGGGCGGCTGGCTGTGGAGCGGGTCCCAGTCGAGCGGGTGGCGGTCGCGCGGGTGGACGAGGAGCGGCTGGCTGCCGAGGAAGTGGCCGACGACCGGCTGGCGGCCGGGCGGGCGGCGCTGGACCGGCTGGCCGCGGGCTTGCTCGCCGCGGGCTTGCTCGCCGAGGCCTTGCTGGCGGTCCTGCTGGCGGTCCCGGCGCGTGCGGGCTTGGCGTCCGCTTTCTTCTCCCCGGCCGCCCGGGTGCCGGTGGCCTTGGCGGCCGCTGTCTTGCTCCCTGACGTCCTGCTCTGTGCCTGTGCCATGAGCTCCTGTCCCTCCCTTGACCGCGAACCCGGGTTGGCCCCGTGTCCATGACCGCGCGAGGCTGGCGCCGGCCTTATCCCATTCACCCTGGCTGCCTCCGGTGCGCGTCGCATCACCCCCCGGGGATGACGACGCTACCCGGCTAAGTGGCGATTCTGCTTCGTAGGACGCGCCCGCCCGGCCAGCAACCCGCCATCCAGAGGGCCGCCCGGCACAGAGGGCGCGGCGTGGCCCCGTCACCGGAGGCCTGCGCATGTCCCGACCGATCGAGGATTACGCCCTGATCGGCGACCTGCAGTCCGCCGCGCTGGTCAGCCGGGACGGTTCCATCGACTGGCTCTGCCTGCCGCAGTTCGACTCGGAGGCCTGTTTCGCCGCGCTGCTGGCCGACGAGCGGTACGGCTACTGGCGGATCGCGCCGGCCCGCGAGTTCACCAGGGTCCGGCGCCGGTACCGGCCCGGCACCCTGGTCCTGGAGACGGAGTTCAGCACCCCGTCCGGTGTGGTCCGCCTCGTTGACTGCATGCCGCCGCGAGACGCCGACCCGGTGCTGATCCGGCTGGTCGAGGGAGTGGCCGGGCGCGTCGACATGCGGATGACGCTCGCCGCGCGCTTCGAGTACGGGCTGACCCTCCCCCGCATCCGGCCGCAGGACACCGCGCGGCGGATCATGGCCGGGGGGCAGTCGCTGTGGGTCTTCAGCCCGCTCCAGATCCGTACGGTGGACGCGGACCTGGTCGCCCGCTTCTCGGTCGGGGAGGGCGACCGGGTCCCGGTGGCCGCGGTCTGGCGGCCGTCGCACCTGCCGGCGCCGGCCCCGCCACCGGCCAGTGCCCTGGTCGAGCAGACCGACGCCTGGTGGCGGCGCTGGGTGGCGGGCCTGCGCCGGGTGGACGAGGGAGCAGGCGAAGGCCACGACGCGGTGATCCGTTCGCTGATCACGCTCAAGGCGCTCAGCTACGCACCGACCGGCGGCCTGCTCGCCGCGCCGACTACCTCGCTGCCCCAGCAGGCCTGCGGGATGCGCAACTGGGACTACCGCTACTGCTGGATCCGCGATGCCGCCGATGCCGTGGACGTGTTCCTGGCCGCCGGTGCCGACCAGGAGGCGGCCAGCCTGCTGGACTGGCTGGGGCAGGCCGTGGGCGGCCCGGCGGCGCAGGTCCAGCAGGTGTACCGGATCACCGGTGAGCGGCGGATGCCGGAGATCGAGGCGCACTGGCTACCGGGCTACGAGAACGCCCAGCCGGTGCGGATCGGCAACGCCGCCGCGGGCCTCCCCCAGCTCGGCACGTTCGGCGACGTGCTGCGGGCCCGGCTGGCCGTGCGAGCCGCCGGCCTGCCCATGCCGGGAGGGACTCCGCCCGGGAGGACTCAGTCGCGGGGGACTCTGCCCGGGGGGGCTCCGCCCGGAGCGGCTGACCTGGATGAGTCCGAGGCGATCCTCTCGTTCCTCGAGGCCCGCTGGCAGGAACCAGATGCGGGCATCTGGGCGGTGCGCGGGCCACCCCGCCAGTTCGTCCACACCAAGGCGATGATCTGGGCCGCCGCGGATTCGGCCATCACGATGATCGAGTCGTTCGGGGACCGCGGCCCGGCCCGGCGCTGGCGGCGGCTGCGGGCCGCGGTCCACGCCGACGTGCTGGACCGCGGCTACGACCCGGACCGGAACACGTTCACCCAGCACTATGGCTCGGCCGCCGTGGACGCCAGCCTGCTCCATCTCCCGCTGCTCGGATTCCTGTCCGCCGCGGATCCCCGGATCGCCGGGACGGTAGCGGCCATCAGCCGCGAACTGGATGACAGCGGCGTGCTGCTGCGCTACCAGGCCCGCCCGGCGGCCGACGCGGACGGCCTCCCGCCCGGCGAGGCGGGGTACCTGCCCGGCTCATTCTGGCTGGCGCAGGCGCTCGCGGCGGCAGGCCGGACCGAGCAGGCGCGCCAGGTCTACGCGGCCCTCCTCGGGCTGCGCAACGATGTGGGGCTGCTGGCCGAGGGCTATGACCCGCTGCGCCGGCGGCTCGCGGGCAACTACCCGCTGGCCAGCTCGCACATCGGCCTGATCATGACGGCCCGGGCTCTTACCGAGAACGGGCAGTTCGCCCGGTCTGGGTGATGTGCCGCGAGCTGGCCGCAGCCACCCTGGATGTCGGCCACCCCGAGCCGGCCCGGGACACCCCGGGCGGGCGGCCGCTGGAGCGCACACCGGTCCGGGAGGCCTGAAAAAAATGAGCCGTCCGTTCTCCATGCCTCTTCTTGCACCAGAGGCACCCGGACGCCGGCTCGCCCGGCCTGCCGGGCAGCCCAGGTCCCGGGCGGCAGGATGGCTGCGCAGCCGGGTCGCGGCCCGGCGCGCCCGGACCCGGATCCGGACCCAGATCACGTACCTGGGCATGACCACCTCCCTGGAAGGCTGCCGGGGCAGCGGCCTGGCGGACGCTGTCCTCCGGCGGGTGCTCCTGTGCGGCTGCCCGGTCGGGACCGTGGTCCTGGACCTCGGCGTGACTGCCACGCTCGACCCGGAAGCCTGCGCGGCGATCCTGCTGGTGCATCAGCGGCTGACCGCGATCGGCACCCGGCTGCGGCTGGCCGCCGGCACGCGCGGGCTCATCGGCTGCCTGGCCGACGCCGGGGTGGTCCAGCAACTCGGCCGGGACACCATTCATCCGAGCTTCCACACCGCCGTCCTCGCGGCCTACGCGGCCCAGCCCGGGCCCGGGCTGGCCGTGGGCCGGATCCGGACCGAGCTGGAAATGCAGGCCGAGACCATCGACCTGTGAAACCTCCCGGGGACTCGCGCGCCCAGGTCAGCGCCGTGCGGTGCGATTGGACCTGCTTCACCCGCTGCGGGTGGAGCCGGCCTGGTGAGCGCGGCGGTGGACTGGGTTCCGCCACAGCCAACCTGTGAGGGGAAAGGACACCATGTCTGACCTGATCGCCATCGGTTACCCGGACGAGCAGACCGCGGAACTGGCCGCGGACGAGGCCCGCCGGCTGGCCAAGGACCTCATCATCGAGCCCGACGCCATCGCGTCCATCGTGCGCGACAAAGAGGGCAAGTTCCACGTGCACACCAGCCATCATCCGGTCGGGGCCGGGGCGACCTGGGGCATGTTCTGGGGGCTGCTGTTCGGCCTGCTGTTCTTCATCCCGTTCTTCGGCCTGGCCATCGGCGCCGGGATGGGCGCCCTCATGGGGAAGATCACGAAGTCAGGGATCGACCGTGAGTTCCAGGACCAGGTCCGCGGCCTGCTCAAGCCGGGCACCTCGGCACTGTTCCTGATGGTGGAGAAGGTGACCCCCGACAAGGCCACCGAGGCGCTCGCCCAGTTTGGCGGCACCGTGCTCAAGTCCTCGCTGTCCAAGGAGGGCGAGGCCGACCTGCAGGACGCGCTGCACGGGCAGTCCGCCCCCGCCAGCTGAATCCCCGCCACCATGATCCTGGGCGATCCGTGCGGCTATTCCGCACTAATCGCCCAGGATCCTGCTGTCAGATGCCGAGCAGCTGCTTCTTGGCCGCGGCGAACTCCTCATCGGTCAGCGAGCCGTCCTCGTGCAGCGCGGTGAGCTGCTTGAGCTGCTCGGAGATGGGTGTGCCCGGCTCAGCGGCCGGCTGGGGCCCGGGCTCAGCGGGGGAAGCCCCGCCCGGCTGCTCCAGGCTGCTGATCCGGGCATCCTGGTCCGCCTCCTGCGCGGACCGATCCGCTGAGTTCTGGGCCACCTTCTTGCCCGCCATATACGCGCCACCACCGACCACAGCCGCGCGGAGCAGCGGGCGCCGCCTTCTGAACATCACTGCCTCCTCTACCTGGCCGTGGCCGGGTCAGACGTCCTGGCCCGCGGGCAGTGAGAGCCCGAGGGCGATCATGATCTCGGGGGCCGCCGCGACGACCCTCGGGCCGCCGACCTGCGGCGCAACCGCACGCAGTACCCCGAGGATCTCCGCCGGGCTGGCCCCGGCATCCAGCGCGTTGGAAACCTGCCACAGATACGAGGCGGGCGGGGCGTCCACGGCGACCAGCGCCGCGATCTTGACCAGGCCGAAGGTGCGGGCATCCAGCCCGCTGTTCTCCTGCAGGGCGTCGCGCAGCTCCAGCACCTCGCCAAGGACCTCGAGGTCGCCCAGGGCCAGCCCGGACAGCGCCTCCTGGGTCGCCGGGTCCACGTCGGCATTGACAGGCATGCTCATGTTCCGATTCCTCTCGGTGGATCGTGACGGGCCGTCACGAATGTCCCGGATCTCACGTTCGCGGGTTTCCCCGATCTGACGCTCGCGCGCATCCGCGCGGCGCGCGCCACCCCCCGGGGGTGAGGCGGGACACGGCGCGGGACGCCCAGGCTGGCGGGCATGACGATCCCGGCGGGCCAGCTCAGGCTGCTCCCGTCGAGCCGAGGGTCGGGGATGCGATACGGC
>JAOPYP010000352.1 GCA_025964635.1 Actinomycetes bacterium
GGACGTCGGGCCGATCCTCGCCAGACGGCCCGAACACGGACCGGCTCGAACGCTTCCGCGCGGCGGGTGGCGCACCGCCGTCACCGTTCTTCGGCGGCCGGCCCCGCCCACGTTGCCAGCCGCGACGCGCCCTTGAGGGCTCGTCCTCCGGGGTTCGCTTCACCTAAGTTTGCGCATCCTGGTGCGGCTGGAGGAGCACCCGTCCGGCGACCGCGAGCTCGAACAGCCCGAGGGCGAACAGGACGATGAAGTTGTACGGGTTCATGGTGAGCATCCGCCAGAACGCCAGGCCCGTCCACAGCAGCGAGCTGCCGACCGACCACACCAGGAAGCAAATCCAGAATCGCCGGTTGCCTTCCTGCTTCTTCTTGTCGCCGCCCGACGGCTTCCAGCCCAGACGCTTACCACGGAGGGCATCCCAGTACGCGAAGAAATGAGCCCAGCCGGAGATCAGCTTGACGGCCCATGCCTCGAGCCGGTAAGGAGCGTGGTGCCACCCCGGGATTATCACGGCGGCGTAGAGCACGACCGGCACCATGAAAATCATGTTCTTGAATTCGAGGACGTTCGGCACGAGCACCAGGATCGTGATGGTCAGCGCCGGGACCACGAACGTGAACAGGGCTGTGTAGATGTAGTAGATGAACCCAGAGATGTAACAGAGGCGCGTGTACAGCGGGAGCTTGGCGCCCCAGAACATTTTCCCGAACAGCAGCCCGACTGTTCCTGAGCACCAGCGGTACTGCTGGTTCAGGAACGCCGGGACGTTATCCGGGCAGTTGCCGGTGGAAAGGGCGACGGGCAGGTAGCTGAGCTTCCAGCCGATGCGGTTCAGGTCGAACCCGGTGAGCACGTCCTCGGAGTGCTCCGCCAGCGTCATGCCGAGGTTCTCCTTGAGGGCGGCCCGCCGGTACACGGCGCAGCTCCCCACGCAGATGGCCCCGCCCTTGCGCGAGCGTGCCGTCTGGATCGAGCGGTAGAACAGCTCCTGGACGGCGCCGGCGCCCCGCTCGACCCAGGTCTGGTCGTTGGTGATGCGGAAGAACTGGGGAGTCTGCACGATCCCGATGTCCGAGTAGGCCTCCATGTACGGGAGGGCCTCGTTCAGCAGATCATGGCGGGGGGCGAAGTCGGCATCGAGCAGCAGGATGTAGTCGCCGTACGAAACCTGGAAGCCGAACCAGAGGTTTCCTGACTTCTTGAACCACCCGCGGTTCGGGCGCCGGGCGTAGGCGAAACCGAACTCGCGCGCCATGGCCTTGAGCTCGGAACTGGCCGAGTCATCCAGCACATAGGCGGTGACCGTTCCCTGGTAGTGCTGGCTCATTTCGGCCACGTACTTCCAGGTATTGCGCACCACGTCCACCGGCTCCCCGCACACCGGCAGGAAGACATCGACGGATGGATAGGTCTTCGGCTGCCAGTCACCGACCAGCCGCTGATGCTCGTCGAAATTGAAGCCACGGGCCAGGCCGTCGGTAATCAAGGGCAGCGCCAGGAATAGTGCGCCCATTATCACGAATGGAACGTAGAACCAGAACCAGTGGAACTGCAGCATCAGCCGCGACTGGCTGAACAGGAGCAGCGGGAAACTGGCCATCGACGCGAGGGTGAGGATCCAGGCGCCGCGCCGGACGTAGCGGTACTTCTCGTCGTCCCGCGGAGGCACAGGCAGGACCGGACCCGGTCCCCTGGGGGCTGGGGCGGCCGCCGGCTGGCGGTCCGGCGCGGGGACGGATTGCGGACTTTCCGCCGGGCCGGTCCGCGGCGGGGGAACCGCAGCGGTGTTCGCGCCGGCGGATCCGTGGGCCGTGCTCGCGGGGGACACGGCCACCTCCGCCGCTGCTTCATCACGGAGCGCCACGGACGCCAGGGCGCCCGGCACCAAGGTTCCGGGCACCAGGGGCGCGAAGGTCAGCGTCGGGGACTCCGGCGCCACAGTCTCCTGGCGGGCGACCCGGGCTCGTCCCGGCACGGCGGAGGCCAGCCGCCTGCGTAGTGGGACGGTCGCGGATTGCACCGGCAGCGGTCTGGTGCCAGGTGAGTCACTGGCTGGCTGCGCAGGGTCTGCGGCCGGGCCGCCGTCCTGTGCGGGCGCCGGAAGTTGTGCGGTCGGGAACTCGTCCCCTACGGGCTGGCCGGGTCCATGCGGCCCGTCGATGACGTCCGTCACCCGTCCCCCTCTCACCTCGTGCCAACGCGTTTCGGGCGCAGACATGTCACGACTCCGAGCGGGGTAGGACAACAATACCGCGATTGTCAAAATATCCGGGGATATACATCACGATGTTTGATAGTGATTAACCCAAAATTAACAATGCGCCCCGGGGTTCCCTACTCTTCCCACCGCTATGCCCGCTTCGCCACGCATGCCTGCTCATGGCCATGCCGACGCAGTAGTCAGCCCATCCTCTGACGTCGTCGGCTTCGACAGCTTATCAGGTTATGACTTCCTGAATACGAATAAGTCTGGCACTCTATGTTCATCGCAGGGAATGCCAGGAGCCCGATCCCACCCCGCGCGGGCCGCTGGTACCGGGGGCGTGCGCCGCCTGGTGCGGACTCAGTCGGAGGTCATGGGGTGGAGACGGTCGGGGACATCATCAACTGCATGCGGGCGGTAGCGCCCGCTGGGCAATCAGCCCTTGACCAGGAAGTTCTCGGGCGCCTGCGTGAGCTCACGCAGGCGCTCATCGCGGTCAAGGAAGGCGCCGCGGAGGAGCACGAACGGTTCCTGGGCATCGGCCAGCGCGGGCTCTGCTTGCCCGAGGCGCAGCTGTCGGCGTGGCTGGCCGGAACCACGGTGCTGGTCACCGGCGGGACCGGATGCATCGGCTCCACCTTGATGGCCCAGGTGGCCGCCCGGGAGCCGGCGCGCCTGGTCAGCCTGACCCGTGGGAGCACGGATGGGTGGCCGACGCAGGCCACCGCGGAGTACCGGCAGGCCGACGTCCGGGACCGCGGCGCCCTGGAGGCAGTGATGCGCGAGGTGAGGCCCGACGTGATCTTCCACGTGGCCGCGCAGCGCGAGCCCGCGCGGGCCGAGGTGGAAGTGCACCGCACCGTGTCCACCAACGTCCTGGGCACCCGCAACGTGCTGGAGGCGGCCGAGGCGGCGGGAGTGCCCCAGGTGGTCTGCGCGTCCACCGGCAAGGCGCTGCGTCCCTACTCACCCGACATGTACACCGCTTCCAAGCGGGCCGCGGAATGGGTTGCGTCGAGCGTGGCCGCGCGCGGTGAGCTGACGATCTCCGCGGGCCGGTTCACTCATGTGCTCGACAACTCGGTCATCTACCGCCGGCTGCTGGGCTGGGCCGAGGACGGCGTGATCCGGCTGCACAGCGCCAGCATCGCGTTCTACGTGCAGTCAGCGCTCGAGTCCGCCCAGCTCCTGCTGCTGGCCGGCCTCGGCGCGCAGCGCGGCGAGTTCCGGGTGCACGCCATCACCGACCTCGGCTGGCCGGTCAGCCTCCTGGACGTGGCCCTCGGGGTGCTCATCCGCACCGGCTCGGCGACGCCGGTCTACTTCAGCGGATACGACCCGGGGTACGAGGAGGTCCCGTTCCCCGGCCTGTACGACCCGATGACCGCCGGGGACGTGAGCCCGCTGCTCAACGCCTTCGAGGCCGCGGTCGGCACCTCCTCGCCGTGCCCGATGGTGGACGCGTTCCGGCTGGACATGGCGGCCCACCCCCGGCCCGCCAAACTCCTCTCGGCGCTCGACGAGATCTGTGACCGCACCACCGACCCGGACGAGGTGCGCGGCGGGCTGAACGACATGTCCTGGGCGTTGCTCGACGCCACGCTTCAGGCAGTACCGCGCCGGGTGCTGGCCCGCGCCGCGGCCCTGTCCGACCCGCATCAGGACGTCATGGGCGCGGACCACCGCCGGGTGCTGGAAGCGATCAGGGACAGCGCGGGTGCCGGATGAGGTGCGCTTACACCGTCCGCTTATACCGTGCCCTGATCGGCCGTGCCCGCCGGGTGCGGCCGGAGCACCTGCACGTCGAGGCCCCCCTCGAGCCGCCCGTTCAGCGCCTCGTTCAGCTCGGCGAGCGCGGGCGCGCGGGAATGCTCGGCGAGCGCCTCCGCGCTGGTCCACTTCTCGACCATGACCAGCCGGTCGTCCCCCTCGTGCAGGGCGTACAGCAGGCAGCCATCGTCGTGGGCGTGCACATCGGCGATGACCTTCTCCATGGCCGCGATGACCTCGGCGCGATGCTCCGGCAGCGGGCGGATGGTGGCAACGACGACAACAGCGGTCATGGCAGGGGATCCTTTCCTGGGTGGGCACCCGGCCGCGTCGCGGCCGGGGCTTTGCCGAGTGGCCGCCAGGCCACGGCCGGCAGCAGGGGGCTGAGCAGCCTTTCTGTCAGCACGCCACGGTAGACGCCCGCCCCGTAGGCGGCCTCGTCGGCCAGGTAGCCGAGCGCGAACGCCGCGGCGTTCAGCGGTGGCCGGATCCGCCGCCATTCCGCGAGCGGCGGCCCGGCCACCAGCGACGCCACGGCCAGCCGGCGGCCCAGCCGGGTCCGGGCCGTCCGGCCGCCGGGCCGGGCCAGGCCGGCCGCCGCCGCTGGCAGCGCGTACTGGATGGTCCAGCGGCCCGCGCCCAGCCAGGTCTGCAGCACCGAATCGGCCATCGGGCGGAGCACGCCCTCCGGCGGCACGTCCCAGCCGCGCAGCAGCCGGACCAGCTGCCCGGTGCCGGCCCCGTAGGCGGCGAGCGCGGCCACCGGCCTGCGGGCCAGCAGCGCGGCGACGGCCGCCGACGGCCAGGCTTGCAGCACCAGCGGAGGCACCTGCCCCGGGTGCCTGCGCGCGAGCGGCGCGGCCGAGTTTCCATAACGGAAGCGCCGTCCCAGCACCCGGGCCCAGGTCGCGGGTTCCGCGTGGCTGATCGAGGCGG
Source organism: Actinomycetes bacterium (assembly GCA_025964635.1). Classification (GTDB taxonomy): domain Bacteria; phylum Actinomycetota; class Actinomycetes; order Streptosporangiales; family Streptosporangiaceae; genus RYN-230. Next base: position 4,910 of record JAOPYP010000352.1, read on the forward strand.
CGGGGTCGTAGCGGACCCGCCAGCCGGCTTCCGCCAGCCGCCACACCAGGTCCACGTCCTCGCCGTAGCGCAGGTCAGCGTCGAAGGGGCCCGTGCTTGAGGGTCCGGCGCCCGAAGGGCAGCCCCCCCGGTCGTCTTCCGGGAGGCCGTCAGGGGCAACAGCGGCACCGGACGGGTCCGCGGCCAGCGCGGCCCGGCGGACCAGCAGGGCCGCGGTCGGCACGTAGGACAGCCGGGTCAGCGGCAGCACCCGGCCCTCCTGCGGGCCCATGTCGAGCGGTGCGCGGGCGCCCAGGTAACGGCCGGCCGAGCCGGGCCCGGTGAGGGGCCGCACCCGCGGGGCCACCGCGGCGACCAGCGGGTCCGCGAAGTGCGCCGCCAGGGACGTGATCCAATCCGGCCCGGCCTCGCAGTCACTGTCCAGGAAGGCCACCAGCGGGGTCGAGACCTGGGCCAGCCCGTCGTTGCGGGCCGGGCCGGGCCCCCCGGAGCGGGGCCGCCGGATCACGGTCGCGCCGTGCGTGCGGCACAGGCCGGCGATCTCGGCGGCCTGCCGTGACCCGTCGTCCACCACGATCACCGGGTAGCTCCGGCCCAGGGCGGCCAGGCAGCGGTCCAGGTGCGCGGGCCGGTCGCGGGCCGGGATCACCACGGTGACGTCGGCCAGGCCATCGGCCGCGGGCGGCCGGGGCTGGGCCAGCCCGGTGTCGGTCAGCCGCCGGGCCAGCTTGCCCGCGGCGGCGG
>JAOPYP010000382.1 GCA_025964635.1 Actinomycetes bacterium
CCCGCCCGGCCTCGCGGCGGGCGGCACCGCCCGGCGGCCGGACGTCGAGCCGGGCCACGCCGGCGGGGCTGCAGCCCACCGCAAGCGGGCCGACCGGCGAGCTCAGCGTCGCCCAGGCCAGCTCGGTCATCGTCTCATCCGCCTTCTGCCCGCTCCGCCGGCCCGCGGCCTGGGGCCGGACCGGCCGTGCTCGCCCCGTTCACGCCTGTCCGAGACTACGCATGCCGGCCGACATTTTCGTCCGGCCCCGGTGGCCCGGCCGGGTCCCGGCCGGAACGGCCCAGGGCATCGATCAGCGTGCCGATCCGGGCGGTCTCGTCCCCGACCCGGTCCAGCAGCCGGTCGAAGTCACCCGGGCCGAGCTCGTCGCCGTGCCGGTAGTACTCGGCCAGGCCACTCAGGATGCTGAGCGGCGTCCGCAGCTGGTGGGCGGTGTCCGCGATGGCCTGGCGCTGCTCGGTGACCCGGAGGGCGGCCAGGCCAGGTCCGGCGGCCGGGGCAGGGGCGTGCTCGCACTGGGTCAGCGTGGCGTTCAGGACGGGGGCTACCCGGTCCGCGCCGCTGCGTGGCCCTCCGGTGCCCGGCCCGCCAGCGCTTGGCTGGCCCGCGGCGATGACGTCGGCCCGGTGCCGCAACTGGGCGAGAGGCCTGAGCAGGGCGCGGAGCATCCAGGCGGCCAGGCACCCGGCGGCCAGCACCACGATGCCGCTCACGGCGAGCGCGCTAACGGTCAGGCGGCTGGTGGCCTGGCCGATGCGGGCCAGGCTGAGGCTGACCACGAGGGTGCCTGGTGAGCCGGTACCCGCGGGGCTGGTCACGTCAAGGGCGAAGTCCTGTGCGCCGTAGGCGTATGGGATGCGGTGCGCCCGGTAGTGGATCGGCTCGGTTATGGCCAGATAGCTGCCGCCGCGGGTGGCCTGGATCGTGCCCGGCCGCCCGCGCCCCGCCAGGACCTGCGCCGCGGCCGCGTGCACGCCCGACCCGGCCGGATGACCCGGCCCCGCCCGTACGATCAGCTGCCCGTCGGAGCTGTGGACCTCGATACTCAGCGCGCCGGCCCCGTCCGCACCAAAGTCGCTCAGCGCCGGTGGCCCGGGCGTGGTCCGAGACTGCGGGGTAAGCAGGAACGGGTGGCGGGTGAGCTGGCCCGCGTAGCCGCGCAGCTGCTGCCCGGCCTGCCGGGTCAGGTGTTCCCGGGTGGCCAGCCCGCTGGCCACCACGATGAGCGCGGCCCCGGTGGCCAGCAGGCACACGGTCACGGCCGCCAGCCGCAGCCTGAGCGAGGGCCGGCCCGGCCGCCAGGCCAGGAGCGTCCGCTGGGGCCAGCCGTCCTGCCTCACCCCACCAGTGTGCCTGCCGGGACCGACTTCCGGGAGTCCGGGCGGCCCCGCGGGGCCCTACTCGTCGCCCTTTTCGGCCAGGCGGAGCAAAGCGCCCGCGATCGGCGTCGAGGTGAGCTGGACCTGCCAGGGCCGGGCACCGTAACCGGACAAATCGCCGGCGACCGCCTCGGCGGTCACCGGGTCCGGGGGCTGCCAGGCGAGCCTGCGCACCGAGTCGGGCTGGAGCATGTTCTCGGCGGGCAGCGAGTGCTCGTCAGAGAGCGCGGCGATGACCGTCCGCACCGCGGCCAGCCGCCGGGCCGCCTCGGGATCCCGCTCGTGCCAGCGGTGCGCGGGCGGCGGGCCGTCCGACACCTGGGCGGAGGGCCGGGGAAGGGCCTGGTCAGCCTCGGTGTGGGCGCGGCGGATGGCAGCGAACCACTCCTGGGCGTGCCGCTTGGCCCCGCGGCCCTTGAAGCCGGACACCCCGATCAGCGCGGCGGCCGTGGCCGGCGCCGCGCGCGCCGCCTCGACGATGGCGGAGTCCGGCAGCACCCGGCCCGGTGACAGGTCACGCCGCTGGGCGATCCGGTCGCGTTCCAGCCAGAGTTCGCGGACGATAGCCAGGCCGCGGCGGGTGCGCACGCGATGAATGCCCGACGTGCGCCGCCAGGGCTCGGCCCGCGGCGCGGGCGGCCCGGCGCTGCGCACCGCCTCGAACTCCTGCCGGGCCCACTCGTCCTTGCCCTGGGCCACCAGCTGCTCGGCCAGCACGTCACGCAGATCCACCAGGACCTCGACGTCGAGGGCGGCGTAGCGGAGCCAGTCCTCGGGCAGGGGACGGGTGGACCAGTCCGCGGCCGCGTACCCCTTCTCCAGGGCCAGGCCGAGCACGTTCTCGACCAGCGGTCCGAGCCCCACCCTCGGGTAGCCGAGCAGCCGCCCCGCGAGCTCGGTGTCGAACAGCTGGCGCGGCCGGTACCCCAGGTCCGCCAGGCACGGCAGGTCCTGGGACGCCGCGTGCAGGACCGCTTCCGTGCCGGTCAGCGCCGTGTCCAGGTCCGACAGGTCCGGGCAGGCCACCGGGTCGATCAGCACGGTCCCGGCGCCGCGGCGGCGCAGCTGGACCAGGAAGGCCCGGTGACCGTAACGGAAGCCGGACGCCCGCTCGGCGTCCACGGCGACCGGCCCCTCCCCGGCGCCCAGCGCGCGCACGGCCTCACTCAGGGCGCCGGCGGACGTCACGAGCGGCGGCAAGCCGTCCCGCGGCTCAAGCAGCGGCACGGCGGGCGGCCGTTCGGGCTGCTCAGGCCCGGCGGCCAGGTCCGGCTCGCGGCCCGCCGGGTCCGGTCCGGCCCCCAGGCTGGTGTCCGCCGGTCCCGGCGCGGGCGGCTGGCTTCCCTGGCCCATTACCGGGGCCGCCGGCTACTCGGCGGCAGCGCCGTCACGCCCTCCGCCAGCGGGGGCAGGCCCGCCGCCGCACAGAGCGCGTCGCACCACGCGGCCAGGTGCCCATCCATGATCTCCGGGCCGGGTCCGGGGGCGGGGCGGGTGTCCGGGACCGGCAGAGCCCCGGAACCTGCGGGGGACCAGGATGCGCGCAGCTCGAACCCGGTCACCGCGGCCTCGGACTCCTTGGCCCCGAAGCCCTCGGTGATCACGGTGGTCACCGTGCCGCTGGGCTCCGCGTAGCCGGCGGTGTGGTTGCCCAGCGCCTCGGTGAGCCAGGTCCAGCCCACCTGCCCGATGAGCGGGTCCTCGGCGATGTCCGGGTCCAGGTCGGCGCGGATGTACGCGATGACCCGCAGCGGCCCGGCCCAGCCGGTCTGGCCGGCCGGGTCGTAGAGCAGGATCAGCCTGCCGCTGGCGATCTCGTCGTCCCCCACCCACACGGTGGCGGCTATCGCGCTCGCGTACGGGGCCAGGGTGCGCGGGGCCGGAACGTCCTCGAAGTCCAGTTCCGGACGCAGGCCGCCGACCTCATCGCGCTGCGCCTGCAGGCCGGCCACGAGGACACTGAAACCGGCCGCGGCGTCGTCACCAGCGGGCAGCAAGGGCTGGGCCACTGTGTCCGCTATCCCAGGGCCAGCTACCCGAGGGCCCGCCACCCCAGGGCCCGCCGCTGCTGGCCCGCTGACCTGCTTCATAAGGTGAGCGTACGTCGTCGCCATCCGTTATCACGCGGCGCGCCCGGTCAATTCCGCCATGCTGAGGGGCTGCCGGGGGGCGGGGTGGAGGCCGAGGAGGAAGGCGGCGCCGCAGGTGATGCAGTACCATTCCGGGCAAATACCGTCGGATGCGTCGAAACAGCGGCCCGGATCGGGGTGCATCTGAGCGAGCGCGCCCGCCTCACGGCAATCGGGGCAATAGCCGTCGATATGGTTCACGGTGTCGTGACCTCCTCACCCATAGGAGCCGCAGGCGTCCCCATGTGGGGGTTTTGGGCTGTGGCGCCAGGCAGGTGTTGATCGTGGCACGCGGGACGCGCGGATCGGTGGATCTCGGGCGGCGTGTCCCGATGTCACCTGGGCAGATGCTGGGGCTCAGGCCGCGTCCTGTGAGACCATCGCAGGTGTGAACGCGCAGCCCAAGTCCCTCGATGAGTCCCCGTTCCTGCTGGCCTGCCGCCGCCAGCCGGTGCCGTACACGCCGGTCTGGTACATGCGCCAGGCCGGGCGCTCACTGCCCGAATACCGCCGGGCGCGGGGCGGAATGCCGATGCTCAAAGCGTGTTCCCGGCCGGATGTGATTACCGAAATCACCCTGCAGCCCATGCGCCGCTACCCGGTGGACGCGGCCATCCTGTTCAGCGACATAGTGGTCCCGCTGCGGGCGGTGGGGCTGGATATCGACATCAAGCCCGGGGTCGGCCCGGTGATCGGGGAGCCGATCCGGGAAGAACGGGACCTGGCCCGGCTGCGCCCGCTGGAACCAGGTGACGTGGGGTACATCACCGAGGCGGTCACCGCGCTGGTGGCCGAGCTGGGGCCCAGACCGCTGATCGGCTTCGCGGGCGGGCCCTTCACGCTCGCCTCCTACCTGGTTGAGGGCGGCCCGTCCAAGGGCCACGACCTGACCAAGTCACTCATGTACGGCCACCCAGCCCTGTGGAACGCGCTGCTCAGCAGGCTGGCTGACATCACCATCACCTTCCTGCGGGTGCAGATTGCCGCGGGCGCATCCGCCATCCAGTTGTTCGACTCGTGGGCCGGCGCGGTCAGCCCCGAGGACTACCGCACCGGGGTGCTGCCCCACAGCAAGCGGATCTTCGACGCCCTCGCCGACACGGGCGTGCCGCGGATCCACTTCGGCGTGGCCACCGGGGAACTGCTGGGCATGATGGGCGAGGCGGGCGCGGACGTGGTCGGGGTGGACTGGCGGGTCCCGCTGGACGAGGCGGTCCGCCGGGTGGAACCCGGCAAGGCGCTGCAGGGCAACCTGGACCCGGCGATCCTGCTCGCCCCGTGGGACGAGATCGAGCCGCGGGCCAAGGACGTCATCGGGCGGGGCCGGACCGCCGAGGGCCACGTCTTCAACCTCGGGCACGGCGTGCTGCCGACCACCGACCCGGACGTCCTGGCCCGGCTGACGGACCTCGTGCATGAGGCGTCGGTGCGCGAGCCGGCCGGGCCGTAGGACCGGCCGCGCTGCATATAGCCGGCCAGCCCGTAAGACCATTGCGTGGGTGTCGCGAGGGGGCGGCCTTTTCCCGGCAAATAAATGCCGGGAGAAAGCCGCCGGACCCCGCGTCGCTATGAGTAGCTGACCGGCACCATAGTCTTCAGGACTGGCCCGTCACGACTGGCCCCGTCAGGGCTGGGCTGCAGGGTCCGGGGGAGTGGCCGGTCCAGGGGTGGAGCGGCGCTGGAGGTACCAGCGGCGGGCGCGGTAGGCGGCGTAGGCGAGGACGGCCAGGATCACGGCGAACGGGAGTGCGGCGCCGGCGGCGGTGAGAACCAGGGACACCACGCGGACCAGGCCGTGCCAGCCGGCCTTCAGGCCACCCACGAAGCCGCCCGCGTGGTGGTGCCTGGCCTGGTGAACGGCGTGGGGGTACGCGACCAGGAGCATGTTCACGGTGGCGAACGAGGTCTCATGGGTCAGGGCACGCTGGCGGGCGAGCAGGGACTCCAGCCCCGACTCCTGGTCGTTGATCTGGTTCTGCACGGTGAGGAGGCTGGTGACCGAGCCCGCGTGGCGCAGCAGGGCCCGCAGCTGGCTGATGGCCGCCTGCGCTGAGGTGACCCGGCTGGTCACGTCGGCCACGGTCTGGGTGACGTCCTGGGCATGCTGTGACATCGCCAGCCTGGTGCCGAGCTGGGTGGACAGGGCGCCGAGCGTGGCCTGGTAGGCGCTGACCGGGATCTTCAGCTGGAGGCTGACCGTGGAGCGGTCCGGGTGGGCCCGGTTCAGCGCGGTGTTCTCGCTGGACACGTACCCGCCTGCGGCGCGGGCCAGCTGGGTGGCCTGGGCCGCGGCCCGGGTGAGGTCCTTGGCGCGCACGGTCACGCCGGCCGTGTAGATGATCGACGAGGCGGCGGGCTGGGCGGTCAGGGAGGTGCTCCCCGTCCCGGCCGACCCGTACGGGGCCGGCCCGGACGCGGCCGACCCCGACGCAGCCGATCCCTGGGCAGCTGAGTCGCCTGCGGCGGCGCGCGCCGGGGCGCGCTGGGCGGCCGGACCGGACGCCGACGATGTGGAGGAGCCTCCGGCCGAGCATCCGGCGGCGAGCAGGCAGGCTCCGGCGAGCAGCGCGCTGGAGGCGGCGGCCCGGAACAGCAAGGACGATGTCATGCCGCTCGGACGCGCCATCTGGCCAGCCCGGTTCCGGCACCCGGGTCACAGGTTCGCAACGTCCTCGTCCGGTTCCGGGGCCGGAGCCCGGGCCGGGGCCCTGGTCCACGGCCGGAGCGCCAGCGCGGCGGCCGGGAACACCAGCACGGACAGCAGCGAGGCGCCGATCAGGGCGGCCGCGCTGGCCGGGCTGAGCAGGCCGAGTGCGCTGCCCAGGGCCGCCACGACCACCGGGAAGGTCAGCGTGGTGGCCTGGAGCAGGCCGGCGGCCGCCGCGGGCGCGGTGCCGAGCTTCCGCCGGTACAGCAGGGCCGGGCCGCCGCGCACCACCGAGATCGCCAGCTCCAGCAGCGGGACCAGCGCCAGCGAGGATGCATGCGACAGGAGCGCGCGCACGTTTAACTGGACCCCGGTCATCACGAAGAACACCGGGACCAGGAACCCGTACCCGATCGCGCGGAGCTTGGCCCAGTACCGTTCCTGGTTGGGCCGCTCGTCTCCGTCGGAGATGCCGACCACCATGCCGG
>JAOPYP010000410.1 GCA_025964635.1 Actinomycetes bacterium
GCCCGCAGCCGTCGTGGCCAGGACGAACCCGCCCGCCAGGGCCACGAGCACGCTGAGGGCCAGCCACGACTTCCAGTGCTGCCGCAGACGCCCGCGGTGCACCATGACGACCGCCCGCACCGGCACCTCCCCGTACCCGCCCCAGGATGCCCCCGGCATGCCGCCCCGCCAAGGTGGCCAGCCACCAGCGGGCCGGCGTGTTAGTACCCCCGGAACCGCGACTGGCGATGTGGTCGGCCCAGGACCCGGTGACCCTGTCCGGGGCCTGGGGGCCGGGCAAGAGCGGAGGGGAGGAGGTAAGCCAGCGGTCCTCGTTGTCGATCGACGGGGGGCCGGTCCAGGAGAACGTGGTTCGCGTCACCCACATTTTCCGCCGGGAGAAGGGCCAATGGAAGATCGTGCACCGCCACGGTGACTTCCCGCCCCCGGATCAGAGCCCGCCGGAGGACACGGGTGGTTACCGGCCCCCGGCTGGGTAGCCGGCGGCTAGTAGGAGGGCGCCGCGCCGTCCAGCGGGGGCTCCAGGAACGCGGCCCGGGACCCCTCGAGCCAGTCGTTCAGGCCCCGGGGGGCGTGCCGGGTGACCTCCCGCACGTGCGAGGTGAGCTGGCCGGCGCCCCCCGCGCGGATCCAGGCGAACAGCTCCAGCATCCCCTCGGCGTCCCACGGGGCCAGGCCGGCCCCCAGCAGCTCCTCCCGGGCCCGGTCTTCCGGCTGGTTGGCGTAACGCACCTGGCGCGCGAACACGGCGGAGATCCGGGAGGCCACGTTCGCGTAGGTGAGGGACTCCGGGCCGGTCAGCGTGAACACGCCCGGGTCGTCCCCGGCCGGGGGGACCGGTCCGGTCAGCAGCTGCGCGGCGGCGTCGGCCACGTCCGCGGCGGCGACGAAGCCCACCGTGCCGTGACCGGCCGGAGCGTACAGCGTGGCCTCCCGGCGGATGGCCGCCGCGGCCGGCAGCAGCATCTCCATGTACGGTGCGGGGGCCAGGTAGCTGGCCGGCAGCCCGGTCGCGTCCAGGTGCCGGGCGATCTCGCGGTGGCTGCGCATGAAGCGCACGTCACAGCCGGGGTCCAGGAAGCCGTCCGCGGCCACCTTCACCACGTGGGGCCGGTGTCCCGCCGCCACCAGCGCGTCGATGAAGACGATCTCCAGCTCGGCCTGCGTCTCGCTGGACGGGCTCAGCAGGAAGACCCGGTCGAAGGCCTGAAGCTGCTCCGCGGCAGGCGGGTCGTCGAACGTGCCCACCAGGTTCTCGCCCGGGCCGGGCAGGTCCAGCCCCTTGGCTTCCACCCGCACCATCGCGACTGCCTCAGCCCGGGTGTCAGCCAGCGCCTCCAGCAGGCGGTAGCCGACCCTTCCGGTCGCTCCGGTCACCAGGATCACGGGCCGCCTCCTCGTGCGCTGTCCTTATGGGCACCTTACGGGAGGCCCGCCCCGGCGCGCCGGCCCCCCATGGAGACGTACGTTGGTTCCGTGAGCCGGGGTGCATGGCGCAGATGGTCCATCGTGGCGTCCGGGACCGCCCTGCTGTGCGCGCTCCCGGCGGTGATCGCTGTCCTCCCGGTATCCGCCTCCCCGATCAGCGCGCCGGCCCTGCGGGCCCGCATCCTGGCCTCCGCCCGCGTCCCGTACCAGGGCTACGCCGAGAGCACGGTGAACCTGGGCCTGCCGCTCCTCCCCGGCCTGCACAACGTGAGCCTCCTGCTGGACGGCACCACCGACCAGTACGTGTGGTACCGCTCCCCGTCGTACTGGCGGGCCGACGACGTGACCGGCACCGGCGAGAGCGACACCTACGCCGACGGCGGGGTGACCTATCTGTGGAACTACGGGACCAACCTGCTCACCCAGGTCACCGGCGCGGAGCCGGTGCGGCTGCCGCGGGCCCCGGACCTGCTGCCGCCCGCGCTGGCCCGGCGGCTGCTGGACACCGCGGGCCGCGCGGACCGGATCTCCCGGCTGCCCGGCCGCCGGATCGCCGGGGTGGACACGGCCGGCCTGCGGCTGGTTCCGGCCGGGACCAGCACCACGATCGGCGCGGTGGACATCTGGGCCGACCCGGTCAGCGGGCTCCCACTCGAGGTGGAGATCACCGGCCGCGGCACGACCCAGCCCGTGCTGATCAGCACGTTCCTGGAGCTCAGCCGGGCCCAGCCGGACCTGGCCGCGGTGATTCCCCACCCGGCCCCCAACGTCGGGCTCACCACCACCCGGCTGCCCAACGTGGACGGCGTGCTGAACAGTGACGGCGACGGCGACGGCGACACCACCCCATTCCCGCCGCAGCTGGGCGGGCTGCGCCGCGTGGTCCTCCCGGGCAGCCCTTCGGGGGTGGCGATCTACGGCACCGGGTTCTCCCGGTTCGTGCTGCTCCCGCTGCCCCGCGGGGTCGGCACGGACGCGCTCAATGCCGCGATCCAGGCCGGGGCGGGCAGCGTGCCCCTCTCCGGGACGGGGGGAAGCCAGGCCGGAACGCAGGCCGGCGTGCTGATCCGGACCCCGCTCCTGTCCGTTCTGCTGGTCAGGGGCGGTTTCCACCACGCCGTTTTCCTGTTCACCGGTGCGGTGACCCCGGCCCTGCTGGCGAGTTCCGCCAGTGCCCTGGTCACCGACTTGTCACACAGGCCGAGGTTCCGATGATCGTTACGCGCGGCCTCACCAAGCGCTACGGCCCTCTGCTCGTGGTGGATCAGGTCGACCTGGACGTCCGGGAGGGCGACCGCTACGGCTTCCTCGGGCCCAACGGATCCGGGAAGACCACCGTGGTCCGGATGCTGCTCGGCCTGGTCTACGCGACCAGCGGCGACATCACGGTGCTGGGCCAGCCGGTGCCGAAACAGGTCGGCAAGGTGCTGCCCTCGATCGGCTCGCTGGTGGAAGGCCCGTCCGCGTACGGCCACCTGTCCGGGCGGGCCAACCTGGCCCTGATGGACGCGGCCGGAAAGTCGGGCGCCCGCCGGACCCGGCGCAGCCGGATCGCCGCCACCCTGGACCGGGTCGGGCTGGGCGGCATCGACAACCGCCCGGTGAAGCGGTACTCCCTCGGCATGCGCCAGCGGCTCGGCCTGGCCGCCGCGCTGCTGCGTACCCCGAAGCTGCTCATCCTCGACGAGCCGACCAACGGCCTCGACCCGCAGGGCATCCGGGAGATCCGTGACCTGCTGATCGAGCTGAACGCGGCCGGCACCACCGTGTTCCTGTCCAGTCACCAGCTCAGCGAGGTCGAGCAGCTGTGCACCCGGGTCGGCATCGTGGACCGCGGCCGGCTCGTCCGCCAGGACGACCTGGAGACGCTGCGCGCGCTGACCGGGCGCTCGATCGTCCGCACCCCCGACGCCGACCGGGCCCGTGAGCTGCTGGACGGCCAGATCGAGCTCGCGCAGGCCGGGCGGCTGGTGATCGCGGACGCTGACACCGCCGCGCTCAACTCCCGCCTCGTCGCCCATGGGGTCCGGGTCACGGGTATCGAGGCCGAACGACGGTCGCTGGAGGACGTGGTGCTCTCGGTGACCGGCTCCGGCTCTGACCGCGTCGACGTCCAGGATGGTGACCGGCCATGATCCGCGTCGAGCTGGTGAAGCTGGCCCGCCGCCCGCGCAGCTGGGTCAGCCTCGTGCTGCTGTGCGGCCTGCCGGTGCTCGTGGCGGTGTTCGTCGCGGTCACCCACCTCGCGCCGCCCCCGGGCCAGGGCCCGGCCCTGCTGTCCGCGGTGCTGTCCAGCGGGTCGCTCTACCCGGCCGCGGCGCTCGCGATCGTGCTGCCCATCTTCCTGCCGGTGGCGGTCGCGGTGGTGGCCGGCGACTCCATCGCGGGTGAGGCCGGCTCGGGCACGCTGCGCTACCTGCTGGCCCGGCCGGTCGGCCGGACCCGGCTGCTGGCCGCCAAGCTGGTCGCGCTCGTCGTCTACACGCTGTCCGCGGTGATCCTGGTCGCGGTGACCGCCTACCTGACCGGGATCGCGCTGTTCGGCGCCCAGCCGGTCGCCGCCACCGCCGGCGGCCTGACCACGTCCAACATCGCGGCGACCTCGCTGTCCGGCAGCGGGCTGAGCCCGGCGGACATCGCGCTGCGGACGATCGGGGCGGTCGCCTTCATCGCGGTGTCCATGCTGGGCGTGGGCGCGATCGCGCTGTTCCTGTCCACGATCACCGACTCGGCCCTCGGCGCCGCGCTGGGTGCTCTGGCCGCGCTGATCACCAGCGAGGTGCTGGTCACCCTGAACGCCGCGTCGGCGGTCAACCCCTACCTGCCCACCCGGTACTGGCTGGCCTGGATCGACTTCTTCCGCGACCCGATCGTCTGGCGGAACATCGAGCGGGGCTTCGCCGTGCAGGGCGTCTACGTGCTAGTCTTCCTGGCCGCGTCCTGGGCGCACTTCGCGACCAAGGACATCACCAGCTAACCCGGTTCGCGGGGTCAGCCGGGGCTGGCGGCCAGCACGCACACCCGGTTCCGGCCGGCCTCCTTGGCCTGGTAGAGGGCGTGATCCGCGGCGGCCAGCAGCTCGTCGAGGTCGCGGCGGGAGGATCCGAGGGCGGCCACCCCGATCGAGATCGTGACCTGGAGCGGGGGATCGCCGCTGGTGGCGCCGCTGACCGGGGTGACGATCCGGGAGATCTTCTCGCGCAGCCGCTCGGTGATCTGGCGGGCTTCGGCGGCGTCGGTGCCGGGCAGCAGGATGCAGAACTCCTCGCCGCCGAACCGGCCGGTGAGATCGCCGTCCCGCAGCAGCGCGTTCAGGGCACTGGCCAGGGCGGCCAGCACGGCGTCCCCGGCCAGATGCCCGAACGTGTCGTTGACGTTCTTGAAGTGATCGATGTCGGCGATCGCCACGGCCAGCGGGGCCCGGGTCCGGACCGCCCGCGCGGTCTCCAGCCGGGCTTCCCGCAGCCAGGTGCCGGCGTTGAGCAGGCCCGTCTTGGCGTCGATGCGGGAGGCGTCGACCAGCTGGGCGTGCCGGAAGGACCGGTGCAGCAGCGCGACTAATGGCAGGGCGCCCAGCGCCATGAACGGGCTGGCGGTGACCGCGTGGGCGACCATGATCCCGACCGACAGCTCGGCGGCGTCGTGGAACAGGGGCTCGCGGGTGAAGAGGTTCTCGCGCACGCTGGCGGCCGGGTCGGCCCCCTTGACCGCGGTCATCACCAGGACCTTGTTGACCGCGGACTTGAGCACGCCGCACGCGGCCGCGGCCAGGGTCCAGGCCAGCACCCGGGCCTGGGCGCCGGGAGCCGCCCCGGTGACCTCCGGTCCGAGCACGTGGAACGCCAGCGAGGCCGCGCCGTAGGACAGCCCCAGCGCCGCGGCGGTGAACACGCGGCGGTACACCAGGGTGGGCCGGACCCGCCACTGCACCAGGGCCATCCGGGGGATCGGCACCAGGAGCGCGTACAGGGGCGGCAGCAGGAGGGCGAGCGGCAGCTCCCAGATCGCGTGCACGTCCTTGACCAGGCCTGCGGGCTCACCCGCGCGGTGGGTCAGCTCCACCGTCAGCAGGTTGCAGGCCAGCAGGACCGCGGCCAGCTCCAGATCGGCGCCCCGGAATCGGGTCGCGGCGGCACACGCCCCGATCACGGCGAGGTCCGCGGCGATCACGGCCGCGATGAAAGCCAGTAACCAGGCAGGAAGTTCCCAGGCCCGCCACCGATGACTATAAGCGACGACCCGATTTCTCATCGTTATGGCGTGAGCGACCATTTGTTACGCTCTAGGCATATGTATCCGAGCTCCTGGCCGGGTAGCTTCCGTCAGGGAGGGAGGGGGTGGCGAGCATGCGCGGCGAAGGCTGGACGTGACCGCAGGCGAGCGGCGGCGGGCGCGCCGCGGATAGTAACCACGCGCGTGTCCCGCCGTATCGCACACTGCACCCTTCCCCCGGGGTCTATCCCCATAAGGTAATGAACAGTGGCGAATATGTCACCAGGGCGGACCATTCTGGCCAGCCGGTTTGCCGGGACTCGTCCTGATATTACTTTGAAGTGCGTATGACTATTTGGGACGCGACTGACCGTCCGATGGCCCCGCGTTGATGGACCGCGCCCCGGCGGCCGCTACTGGCCATCGGGGTAGCCGGGGCCGTCCGGGGCCGGCGCGTTCGCCGTGTACCACGCGTCCAGGGAGTCCAGCTCGGCGACGAGCCGCCGGGCGAACTCGGTGGCCCAGTAGTGCGTCTCCCGCGGGAACCGCCGCACCTCGCGCCGGCTCACGTAGCCCGCATCCTCCAGATGGCGGAGCCGGTCGCGCATGACCTTCCACGTCAGCCGGTGCCCGTCTGAGGCCTGCTCGTTGATCGCGTCCAGCAGATCGGTGGGGCGGGCGCCCCCCTCGGCCAGGTTGGCCAGGATGGCCAGATCCCACCGGCCCCTGATGCTGGCCAGGAAGCGCATGAAGCGCTGCCAGTTCACCGCGGGTCTCCCGCCGATCCCTGCCATCTTCGGGGGGGCCAGCTCCGGGTGGGCCAGCTCCGGGGGAGCCGTATTCGCGGAGGGTCACTTCCCTCGTCACACCACCCGCCGGTAATGTGACGGGAAGTCCGGTCCTCCACTCCCGGTGGCCAGGTGGGAAATGGATCATCGCGAGGCTGGGAGCGGCTCATAGTCGTCCAGCAAAACATAGCCGCAGGGAGCAGGCCGGAACTGTGAGTTCCCATCACGCTGCGGGCACGGGCCGGTACCTGGCCCTGGACAGTGAATGCCGGCATGGCGGACTCCGCTGAGGCCGCGTGGAGACGGCGCAGCGAACTCAGTGACCTCCTGCTGAGCTGCCGCTCCAGGCTGGCCAGAAGCGACGCGGAAGGGCACGACAGAAGCCTCAGGCAGCAGGACGTCGCCGACCTGATTGGCATCAGCGTCCGCTACTACGCCTCGTTCGAGCGCGGCGAGATCGATAAGCCGAGCGTCCAGCTCGTCGAGTCCATCGCCACCGCGCTCCGCATGGGCGACGCCCAGCGTTCCGCCCTGCACGTGCTGGCTTTAAGCCACGATCCGCCCATGCCGGCCCGCCAGGCCGGGCCCGCCGGGAGCCCGCCGCTGGTGCCGCTCGCGCTGCGGGAACTGGTCCGGCGGCTGGACCCCACGCCGGCCGCGATCACCGACGAGATGTGGACCATCCTGGTCCGCAACGCGACCATGACCCACTGGGTGGGGGGGTACTTCGACCGGGTGCCTCCCGATCAGCAGAACCTGATCCTGTACCTGTTCAGCCCCGAGGCCCGGCGCGTCCTGGCCGACGTGGACGGCGACCGGCAGGCGGCCGTGGCCGGGCTGAGGTACCAGTACGCGCGGAACGTGGCCAGCCCGCGGTTCGCCGTCCTGGTCGACCGGCTCCTGGCCACCGGCCCGGAGGCCCGGGACATGTGGAAACGCCATGATCTGGAAATCCCGCGGAAGCTCTACCGGCTCCGGATACGCGAGGCCGCCGGGCGGACGGCGGATGTGAGCGTGGTCTTCACGGCGCTGTCGGCGCGCCTGTCGCTCCTGGTCGCCATGCTCCCCGAAGGCCATCCGGATCCCGCGTAACGCACCGGAAAGTGCGGGTGATGGTACCCGCATGTGCGCATGAGGCGCCTGTTGAAGCCAGACGTAACCGGGTGTAGAAAACGGATCAAGAAAGCACGTTAATGGTTAATTCCTCCGGGGCGGGAGGGGTGTTTGTGATGATTGAGCGGCATTTGCGGGTGATTGCGCCCGGATCCGGGGCCGGCAGGGGAGGCGCGGCGCGGGGGCCCGCGTCTCCCCGCGGGGCCCTGGACCTGGCCGCCCTGCGGGCGCTGGCCGAGTGCAGCGAGCTGGCGTCGGCGGTCTCCGGGCTGACCGGCCCGGACGGCGGGCCGCTGCGGGCCGGCCCGGCCGGGGAGCTGGCCCGGGAGATCGCCCGGGCGCTGGTCGAGGCGGGCTTCGCGGTGCACCGCTGTGCGGGCTGGGACCCGCAGCGCCGGGTCGGCGGCGTCTGCGTGCGGCCGGTCCCCGTCCGCGCCGATCCGGCGGGCGCGGGCGGGGTGATGGTGAGCTGGGCGGTGCATGACCTGATGGCGCTGGACCCCGCCCGCGAGGCGGCGGGCGAGGCCACCCGGGAGATCATGAACATGGCGCTCGCCGAGATGCTGTTCGCGCTGGGCTACGCGATCCAGCCGTTCGGGACCAGCGGGGTGTGGATGGCGACCGGCCGCCGGGCGGAGCAGGAGGCCTAGCCACAGTCAGCGGCGGTCGGCGCGCGGACCGGGCCGGACCCGAGCGCCTGCAGGACCATCGCGGTGACGGCGGGGCTGGTCGGCAGCTGGGAGTGGCTGACCTGCACGGCCGGGCACACCGACTGGATGGGCACGTTGAGCGCCCCGGCCAGCCGCGCGGAGTCCGGCGGGGTGACGGTCTGGTCGTCGGTGGTCCACAGGGACAGCCACCGCGGCCGGGCGGGCACGGCGGTCGCGTCCAGCCGGGTGAGCAGGCTGCTGCCCGGTACCAGCTGCTGGCACGCGACCGGGCACGCGCCGGGCAGGAACGCCGTGGCCGCGGAGGCGAGCTGGGCGCCGTGGAACGGGGAGCCCAGGGTAATGACCCGCCGGGCCTTGTGCACGCCGCCGTCCTGCCGGGCCCACACCAGGGTGGCGACCCCGCCCGCCGAGTAACCGATCACGTCCACCGACGGCGCGCCGCCCCGCAGGGCCCGGTCGACCGCGGCGTTCAGCACGCCCGCGTCGGCGATCAGGCTGCCGGTGCCGGTGCCCGGCAGATGCAGCACGGTGGCCGCGCGCCCGGTGGCCCGGATCCGGCCCGCCAGCACGGACAGCGACCCCGTGCTCCCGCCGTACCCGGGGACGAGCAGCACCGGGCCGGGACGGTCTTGCGCTGGGGCGCCGGCGGACGGGGCGTCCTGGCTGGCGCTCCCGCCCGAGCCGAGCAGGCTGGCCACCACGGCCACCACCACGATCACGGCCGCCATCGAGGCCAGGACGACCACGAAGAGGCGGCGCCGGGGGGAGAGGCGGCGCAAGCCGAGCATCATCGGGCCCGGCCCGGCCGGTGCTGGTGAGTCGGCGGCGGGCCCATAGCTGACACGGTACGTCTCAGCGCGAGGTGGCCGGGCCAGCCGGCGCTCCCGTGGTCGAGGCGGACAGTGACCGCGGATCGCGCAGCCGGCAGGTTCCGGCTTCGGCGGCGGCCAGGAAACGGTCCACCGCCTCGTTGAACAGGTGCGGCTCCTCCAGGTTGGCGGTGTGCCCGGTGCGCGGCAGCACGGCCAGGCCCGCGGCCGGGATCGTGCGCTTGAGCATCAGCGCCACGTCCAGGCAGCTGTCGTCCTCGTCGCCGGCCAGCACCAGCAGCGGGGTGGCGATCCGGGCCAGTTCATCACGCAGCGCGTAGAGCGACGGGCGGCCCGCCTGGACGCCGCGCATGGTCAGCGCGGACCCCAGCGCCGAGTGCCCGGCCAGCGCGTCCGCGAACTCCGCCCAGCCGCGCGGGTTCTTGTTCTGGAACTGCACCCGGGCCGGCCCCTCTGCGTACCAGCGCGCGACCTGCTCAGCCCCGTCGGTCTCGAAGGCCGCCGCGATCGCCTCGCACTCGGCGCGGAACGCGGCCTGGCGGTCCGGGGCCGCGCCGTAGCCGGCCCCGGCCGCCACCGTGGACAGCACCCGGTCCGGGTGCCGCAGGGTCAGGTGCAGGGCGGCGAAGCCGCCCATGGACAGGCCGGCCGCGTGCGCGGCCGGTATGCCCAGCCCGTCCAGCACGGCGACCGCGTCGGCCACCGCGCGCTCCTGGGAGTAGGCGGCCGGATCCGCGGGCACCCCGGACGGCGGGTAGCCGCGTGCCGCGTAGGTCACGCACCGGTAGCGGGCTGAGAAGAACCGGACCTGCGGCTCCCAGCTGCGGTGATCGCCCGCGAACTCGTGCAGGAACAGCAGCGGGGTACCCCGGCCCGTGCTCTCGGCGTGCAGCCTGACCCCGTCGTCCGTGGTGATGCCCGTGGTCACGGTGCCCGTCGTGGTGATGGTCGTCATGGGCTCCCCATGATGTGCTGGTACGTGCCCGCCGCCGCGGCCGCGGGATCGCCGGCCCGGAGCGCGGCCAGGATTTCGTCGTGCTGGCGGGCCGACTCCGCGTGCGTGCGGGCCACCTTCGGGCCGCCGTGCAGCGACGCCCACAGCAGCCGCATCAGCGACAGCAGCAGCGGGCTGCGCGCGTACTCATACACGGTGAAATGGAACTCCCGGTTCAGGCCGGCGTAGCGCGGGTCGCCCTGCCCATCAGGTTCGGCGCCGAGCTCCCGCATCTGGTCGTTCAGCTCCTTCAGCCGGGCCAGGCCGGCCGCGTCGATCTTGCGCGCGGCCAGCGACGCGCCGAGCGACTCCAGCGCCGCGCGGATCTGGAAGTTCTCCTCGACCGGGCCGTCGTCCGGCTCCACCACGGTGAACCCGCGGTGCGTGTCGCCGATGACCAGGCCCTCGGACTCCAGCCGGCGCATCGCCTCGCGGACCGGAGTCTGGCTGACCTGGAACCGCTGGGCCAGGTCCCGCTGCCGCAGCTGCTCGCCGGCCGGCAGCTCCCCGGTGATGATCTGCTCCCGGATGAGCGCCGCCACCATGTCCGTCTTGCTCACGTAGCCCGGCGCGGGAATGACCCGGCCCGGCCGGCTGCCCGCACTCTGGCTGCCCGTGCTCGGCGTACCCGTGCTCGGCGTGCCCGTGCTCGGCATGCCCGTACTCGGCATGCCCGTGCTGGCCGTGGTCATCTGCCGCCTCCGTTAGTGGCGAGTTCCTGCACCCGGGCCGGGGTGAGCGGCAGCCGCCCGACGCTGCCCGCCAGGCCCAGCGCGTCCCGCACCGCGCTGGCCAGCACGGCGCCGGCCGCGGACACCCCGCCCTCGCCCGCCCCCCGCACGCCCAGCGGGTTGCCCGGCGCCGGTGAGTCCTGGGTGATCAGCACGTCGATCGGCGGCACCTCGGCCGCGGTCGGCATCCGGTAGTCCATGAACGTGGCCGACTGCGGCTGCCCGTTCTCGTCGTAGCAGAACTCCTCGAGCAGCGCGCCGCCGATGCCCTGGGCCGCGCCGCCCCGCAGCTGGCCGGCCACCAGCGCCGGGTTGACCGCCCGCCCCACCTCGTACGCGACCAGGTACCGCAGGACCTGGACCCCGCCGGTGCCCGGGTCGACGTCGACCACGGCGAGGTGCACCCCGTACGGGTAGGTCATGTGCGCCACCTCGAAGCGGCGCCGCGCGGACAGCCCGGCCGGCTCCCCGGGCCGCAGGTACGGGCTGGCCGGGGCGGTGGCCCGGGCCACCTCGGCCAGCGTGACGGCCGCGCCGGGATCACCGCGGACGCTGATCCGGCCGTGCTCGCTGACCAGGTCACCCGGGTCGGCCTCGAGCATCCGCGCGGCGATCTCGGCGGCCCGGTCCCGGACCGCGCCCGCGGCCGCGTGCACCGCGCTGCCCGCCACCACCGTGGACCGCGACGCCCACGACCCGCCGCCGAACGGCTGCCGGTCGGTGTCCCCGTTGACCACGCTCACCTGGTCCGGGTCCGCCCCCAGCGCGTCCGCGGCGATCTGGGCCAGCACCGTCTCGATGCCCTGGCCCAGCGACGTGCCGCCGGAGAACACGTGCACCGCCCCGGTCCGGCTGACCACCACGTCGGCGGTCTCCTGCGGGCCGAGCCCGCTCTTCTCCAGGAACGCGGCCACGCCCAGCCCGCGCAGCCGGCCAGCCCGGCGGCCCCGCTCCACCTCATCGGGGTACCCGAGCCGGTCCGCTTCCGCCTGGGCCGCCGCCAGCAGCGCGGGGTAGTCGCCGGCATCCAGCACCACATCCGTGCCCAGGGTGCTCATCGAGCGCTGGCACGGCAGTTCGTCGGCGCGAAGGAGGTTCCGTGAGCGAATTTCGTTGCGGCTGATTTTCAGCTGGTGCGCGGCGACGTCGAGCAGCTGCTCGCGCGCGGTGCTGCCCTCGAACCGGCCGGGCGCCCGGTACGTGCCGCACGGGGTCTTGCTGGTCAGCACCACGCGGACCCGGCCCCGGTAGGCGGGGACCCGGTACGGGCCGGGCAGCATGGCCACGGTCAGCTCGGGCACGATGATCCCGTGGGTACGGCAGTACGCCCCGTTGTCGTGCACCACGTCGTCGCGCAGCCCGAGGATCCGGCCGCTGGTGTCGAAGGCCGCGGCGATCTGGTGGACCTGCTGCCGGGAGTGGTTCACCGCGACCAGGTGCTCGCCGCGGTCCTCCACCCACATCACCGGCCGCCGCAGCGTCCGGGCCAGCCATGGGACCAGGAAGTCCTCCGGGTAGAACTCCCCGCGCGCGCCGAACCCGCCGCCCGCGTCCACCGCGTGCACGTGGATCAGGGTCTCGTCCATGCCGAGCAGCGTGGCGAGCAGGTCCCGGTTGAACACCGGCACCTTGGTCATCCCGAAGATCGAGAGCCTGCCGGTGGCCGGGTCGGGGTCGGCGAGCAGGGCCCGCGGCTCCAGCGGGACCGCGCCGTGCCGCCCGATCTCCACCGCGATCTCCACGATCCGGTCGGCCCGGGCGAACGCCCCGGCCACGTCCCCGTAGCCGAGGGTGAAGTCGGCGGCCACGTTGCCGCCCGGGAACAGCCGCGGGGCGTCCGGTCCGGCCGCCGCCGCGGCGTCCAGCACCGCGGGCGCCTCGTCGATGTCCAGGTCCACCAGTTCGGCGGCGTCCTCGGCCGCGTACGGGTCCCCGGCGACCACCACGGCCACCGGCTCGCCCACGTACCGCACCGTGTCCGCGGCCAGCACCGGCTGCAGGTAGTCGCGCAGGTCAGCGTCCTGGACCTGGAGCCGGACCGGGATGGCCAGCCCGGGCGGCAGGCTGGCCGCGGTCACCACCGTCACCACGCCGTCCGCCCGGGCGGCGTCGTCGGTGCCGATCGAGCGGAGCCGGCCATGGGCGACCGGGGAGCGCACCAGCCGGGCCCACAGCTGGCCCGGCCGGGCGAAGTCGCCGCCGAACCGGCCCCGGCCGCGGAGCAGCCGGGGGTCTTCCTTGCGGGCCATGCTCGCCCCGATAGCACCGCGCGGGATGCTCGTGCCGGTGGTCACGGCATCTCCATGGCCTGCCGCCGCCGGGCGGTCTCCAGGACGGCCTCGACGATGCCCTGGTAACCGGTGCACCGGCACAGGTTAGCCGCGACCACCTCACGGATCTGCTGCTCGCTGGGTTCGCCGCCGTCACCGCGGCCGGCCTGCAGCTCGGCCAGGTAGCCCTCGGCCAGCATCAGGAACCCGGGCGTGCAGAACCCGCACTGGAGGCCGTGCCGGTCGCTGAACGCCTGCTGCAGGTCGGACAGGTCCTCCCCGTCCGCCAGGCCCTCGACCGTGGCGACGTCCTGGCCGTCCGCCTGCACCCCGAACATCAGGCAGGCCCGGGCGGGCGCGCCGTCCACCAGCACCGTGCAGGCCCCGCAGATGCCGTGCTCGCAGCCCAGGTGCGTGCCGGTATAGCCGAGGTCGTGCCGGAGCATGTCGGCCAGCGTCCGCCGCGATTCCACGGCCAGCTCGTGCTCCCGGCCGTTCACCCGGACCCGGATCAGGTGCGTGTCCTTCATCCGGCGCTCCGTTCGGCCAGTGGTTCCGGGGCGAAGAGTGCTGCGTGGATGTCCCAGGGGCACACGGGGATGTGGTCAATCTCGGCGCCGGGCCGGGCATCCCGGAGCGCGTCGTTGACCGCGCTGAGCACCGCGGCGGGGGCGCCGATGGTGCCGCCCTCGCCCATCCCCTTGGCCCCGGTCTCGCTGAACGCGGACGGGGTCTCCAGGTGGACGACCTCGATGGGGCAGATCTCCGCCGCGGTCGGGGCCAGGTAGTCCATCAGGGTGGCGCTGCCCGGCTGCCCGTCCGGGTCGTACCGGACCTGCTCCAGCAGCGCGGCGGCCACGCCCTGGGTCACCCCGCCGCGGACCTGGCCGTCCACGATCACCGGGTTGATCACCACCCCGCAGTCCTCGACCACCAGGTAGCGGCGGAGCCGGATCTCGCCGGTGCCCGGGTCGATGGCGACCAGGACCGCGTGGCAGGCGTTGGAGAACGTGCCCGGCGGGTCGAACGTCTCGCGCGCCTCGAGCCCGTACCGCAGCCCCTCCGGCAGCCGGTGGGCCTGGAAATGGACGATCCGGGCCAGCTCGCCGAGGGGAACGGAGGCGCTGGCGTCGCCACGGACCCGGGCCGCGCCGCCGGCCAGCTCGATGTCGGCCGCGTTGGCCTCGAGCAGGCGGGCGGCCACCTGGCGGAGCTGGGCGGCGACGCCGTCCGCGGCCCGGCGGGCCGCGCCGCCGCCGATCACGATCGAGCGGCTGCCCCAGGTGCCCCAGCCGTAGGAGGCCAGGTCGGTGTCGCCCTGGCGGAGCCTGACCTGGCCGGGATGCACGCCGAGCCGGTCCGCGACGATCTGGGCGAACGTGGTCTCGTGGCCCTGGCCGTGCCCGCAGGTCCCGGTGGTCACGATGACCTCGCCGGAGGGATCCATCCGGACCGAGGCCGTGTCGTAGCCGGGGGTCATCCGCATCCGCCGCTGCGACATGGTGGGGGTGCCGTAGGCGGTCCGCTCGGAGAAACAGGAGTAGCCGATGCCGGCCAGCTGGCCGCCGGCCCGCAGCCGGTCCCGCTCGCCGGGCCAGCCCGACTCGGTGACCCGTTTCTCGGCCAGGTCGAGGGATTCCGCGTAGCTGCCCTCGTCGTAGGTGATGCCGTTGCAGCTGGTGTAGGGGAACTCGCCGGGGCTGATCATGTTCCGGCGGCGGACCGCCAGCGGGTCCAGCCCCAGCTCCCGGGCCGCCTTCTCCATCACGCGCTCCATGACCAGCACCAGCTGCGGCCGGGACACGCCGCGGTAGGGCGCGGTGGGGGCCTTATGGGTGGCGATCGCGCGGCCGCGGGCCCGGTAGGCGGGCACCTTGTAGATGCCGGGCAGCTCGGTCACGGCCATCAGCGGCTCGACCGCGCAGGTGAACGGGAACGCGGAGTACGCGCCCACGTCACAGTCGACCTCGGCGGCCAGGCCGAGGATCCGGCCGTCCGGCCCGAACGCGGCGCGGACCTGGTACCGCTGCTCGTGGCCGTGGAACGAGGCGGTCAGGTTCTCCTGCCGGTCCTCCACCCAGCGGACCGGGCGGCGCAGCCGCATCGCGATCCCGGCCAGGGCGACTTCCTCCCGGCCGGCCACGCACTTCAGCCCGAACCCGCCGCCCACGTCCGGGGCGATCACCCGGACCCGGTGCTCGGGCACGCCGAACGCCTGGGCCACCGCCGACCGGACCTGGTGCGGGACCTGGGTCGAGACGTGCATGACGACCTGCTGGTCCCGCTCGTCCCACTCGGCCAGGCAGGCCCGGCCCTCCATCGGCAGCGCGGCCAGCCGGCCGCTGCCCACGGTCGCGGTGACCACCGCCGGCGCCGCGGCGAAGACGCCGTCCAGCCGCTCGTCGTCGAACATGGTCAGGTCGACCAGGCAGTTGCCGGGTGCCTGCTGGTGCACCCGGGCCGCGTCCGGCGCTACGGCGGCGGCCAGGCTGGCCACCACGGGCTGGGGGGACCAGTCCACGCCTACCAGCTCGATCGCGTCCTCGGCGGTGTACGGATCCTCGGCGAGAACCACGGCCACCGGCTCGCCGACGTGCCGGACCTGGCCGATGGCCAGCAACGGCAGCGGCGTCGGCACGAACTCCGGCCGCTCCAGCACGGCCAGCAGGGCCGGGTCGCCCAGGTCCGCGGCGGTGAAGGCGGCCGCCACCCCGGGCAGGGCCAGGGCGGCGGAGGTGTCGATGGAGCCCAGGGCCGCGGCCGCGAACGGGCTGCGCACGAACGCCGCGTGCAGCGTCCCGGTGCGGGCCAGGTCGCCGGTGAACTTGCCCCGGCCCAGCAGCATCCGCCGGTCCTGGGTGCGGGGCACCGGCGCGCCGACCCAGGTCATGGTGCGGCGGCCGCTTCGGTGAGGGCGCGCTCCACGAGGGTGGCGGCCAGCCGCCTGCGGTACGCGGGGCCGCCGTGCCCGTCCGCGGGCGGGTCGATCTGGGCTGCGGCCAGCTCTCCGGCGGCCCGCCAGGTGGCGGCGGCCGCGGGCTGGCCGCCCAGGGCGCCGGTGTCCACCACGAACGGCAGCGGGCCCACGCCGCCGAGGACGACGCGGACCGAGCGGCAGGCCGCCCCCGGGCGGGGCGGCCCGGCGACCCCCAGGTCCACCGAGACAGCCGCGGCGACGACCGCGAAGTCCCCCTGGCGCTGGGCGAACTCGGTCAGCGCGGCATGCCGGGCGGCCCGCGGGAAATGCAGTTCCGTGATCATCTCGTCGGGCTCCGCGGTGGTGGTGTAGAAGCCCTCGAAGAAGTCGCTGACCGGGACGGTTCGTGCCCCGGCCGGGCCGGCCAGCACCACGTTCGCCTCGAGCAGCACGGCCAGCAGGCACCACTCGGCGGCCGGGTCGGCGTGCGCGATGCTGCCGCCGAACGTGCCCCGGGCCCGGATCGGGTAGTGCCCGATCCACCGGGCCGCCCGGGGCAGCAGCCCGAACCCGTCCAGCACCACGGGGTCACGGCACAGTTCCACAGTGCGGTGCCGGGTCAGCGCGCCGATCCGCAGGCCGTCCGGCCCGGCCCGGAGGTACTCCAGGCCGGGGATCCGGGTCACGTCCACCAGCGCGTCGGGCCGGGCCAGCCGGAAGTTCATCATCGGGACCAGGCTCTGCCCGCCCGCCAGGATCTTCGCCCCGTCCCCGAGCTCGGCCAGCCTCGCCACGGTTTCCGGCACGGAGCGGGTGCGGTAGTAGCTGAACGGGGCGGGCTTCAACCGGCCTCCTCCCGGGGAGTCACTCCGATTTGGTATACCATATGTCAAGGACGCCGCCGAGGGCGCTTGGCCAGGAGTTGCCGATGCTGCACCCGTCTGTCCTGGTCCAGCCGGGCCCGGCCGGGTCGGCGCCGCCCGGGTTCCTCTCGGTGCGGCTGGACCGCCCGGAGCGCCGCAACGCACTCGACGCAGGCATGACCCGCGCCTTGCTGGACGCCTTCCGCGCCGACCCCGCCGTCCCCGTGCTGATCGAGAGCACCGGCCCCGGCGCGTTCTGTGCGGGCGCCGACCTGACCCTGCCGGACCGTGAGCGGGCCGTGGTCTCCGACCTGCTTTACGACACGTACGAGGCCATGGTCACCCGGGCCGGCCCGGTCATCGCGGTGGTCGAGGGGCCGGCCGTGGGCGGCGGCGCCCAGCTCGCCGGGGCCGCCGACCTGCGCATCGCCGGGCCACGCGGACGGTTCCGCTGGACCGGCCCGCCCGGCCGCGGCCTGGCCGTGGGGGCCTGGCTGCTGCCCGGGCTGATCGGCCGCGGGGCCGCGCTGGAGCTGACCCTGACCGGCCGGTGGGTGGAGGCCCTGGAGGCGCTCCGGCTGGGCCTGGTGAACCGGGTCGGGGACGAGCCGGGCAAGGTCGCCGCGGAGCTGGCCGGGGACCTGCTGGCCCACGGGGCGGCGGTGGGCGGCCCCGTCAAGCGGATCGCGTCGGCCGGGGGGCTGCTGGACATGTTGCGGGCCGAGCGTGAGGCCAACCGGGCTGCGTGGGGCCGCGCGTGACGGACGACGGTGTGACGGACGACGGCATGACGGACGACGGCATGACGGACCGGACGCCGGCCGGCGTGTGGAGCCGCCATGCATGGCGGATCCACCTGGGCGCGGGGGGCGGCCTGAGCCCGTGGGCCGCCGCGGCCACGATCCCGGAGCTGGCCGCCGCGTCGGCGCGAAGGGTTCCCGGCCGCGTCGCGGTCAGCGTGGACGGCCAGCCGGTCAGTCACGGGCAGCTGGACCAGGAAGCCCGGCAGGCCGCCGGGTGGCTCGCGGCCCGGCTGGCCCCGGGGGAGCGGATGCTGCTGGCCGCCGGCTCGAGCCTGGGCTTCCTCCGCTGGTACCTCGGGGCGCTCCGCGCGGGCGTGGTCGTGGTGCTGGCCAACCCCGGCTACACCGCCGCCGAGCTGGAGCACCTGGCGACTGACTCCGGCGCCGGGCTCGCGGTCGCGGATCCCGGGCCGGCCCAGCGGCTGGCCGGGCTGACCACGCTGGCCGGGCTGGCGATCGTGCCTGCGGAAGCTGCCCCCGCCGATCCGCCGCGGGAGGCCTCCCGGGCCCTGCCCCCGGCGGGCGAGATCGCGCTGCTCGCCTACACCTCCGGCACCACCGGGCGGCCCAAAGGCGTGCCGCTGACCCACCGGCAGCTGGCTGCCTCCATCCAGGGCGCCATGGCCGCCTGGCGGTGGACCGACCGCGACGTGCTGGTCCACGCCCTGCCCCTGTTCCACCAGCACGGCCTGGGCGGGGTGCACGCCACGCTGGTGGCCGGGTCCACCGCGCACCTGCGGTCCAGGTTCGACCCCGCCGATCTCGTCGCCACCGCCCTGGCCGAGGGGGCCACCGTGCTTTTCGGCGTGCCCGCTATGTACCAGGCCCTGCTGGACTCCGCGGCCGGGCCGCTGCTCACCTCCCCGGGACCGCCGCTGCTGCACGGCCTGCGCCTGGCGGTCTGCGGCTCCGCCCCGCTGAGCCCGGCCCTCGCCGCCCGGCTGCCCGGGCTGCTCGGCCAGCTGCCGCTGATCCGCTACGGCACCACCGAAAGCGGGCTCGACGTGTCGAACCCGGTCGGCGCGGCCCGTCCGGACACCGTCGGCCTGCCGCTGCCCGGGGTGGAATGCCGGATCTCGGCCTCAGGTCAGGAAACCCCGGAAGGCCAGGAGGCGCCGGAAAGCCAGGAAACCCCGGAAAGCCAGGAAGCGCCGGAAGGCCGGGAGGCCCCGCCCGGCGCGGACGGCGAGATCCAGCTGCGCGGCCCGCAGGTGTTCGCCGGGTACTGGCGCGACGAGGAGGCGACGGCGGCGGCCTTCACCCCCGACGGCTGGTTCCGCACCGGCGACGTCGGGGCCGTCGACCCGGCTACCGGCCACCTGGTCATCCGGGGCCGGACCAAGGAGCTGATCATCAGTGGCGGGCTGAACGTCTACCCCCGCGAGGTCGAGATCGCGCTGGAGCGCCACCCGTCGGTGGCCGAGGCGGCGGTCGCGGGGCTGCCCCACCCGCGCTGGGGCGAGGAGGTGACCGCCTGGGTGGTCCCGCGCCCGGGCGCGGCGGTCGGCGAGGCGGAGGTGATCGCCCACGCGAGGACACTGCTGGCCGCCTATAAGTGCCCGAAACACGTCTTCACGCTGACCGCGCTGCCCCGCAACACGCTCGGCAAGCTCAACCGGGCCGCCCTGACCCGCGTGGGCGGGGAGCCCGATTCGACGTTTCACGCGGATGGTGCGCCCGGACCGGGCAAATCACCCGGCTGAGCGCACGTTCCGAGTGAAATGTGGCAGCGGGGAGGGAAACGGGGTCAGACGGAGGGGAACGGTCAGACGGAGGGGAACGGGGTCAGACGGAGGGGCGGCGCCGCCGAGCCGGGCCGCGCTCCACGGCCGGTCCAGCCAGCCGGATGAGGCCGGGGCAGATAAGGGCGTTCAGCGATATGTCCGTTATATTCGGCCAGGCCACGCGGCTTCCGCCAAACTGATATTTGGTATACCATCCTGCCAGCACGCTACCGGAAGCGGCCAGCCAGGGCATGCACGGTTCCACAATCGCGTTGAAGTGCCTTGACGGGCGTGACCGCGACAGCGTTGCCGCAACGGCGTTAGGGCTTGCCCGTCCCGGCGGCCTGGCCAGCCGGGACACGGCGGAAGGGGTCTGCGGTGGATCTTCAGCTGGACGGAAAGGTGGCCCTGGTCACCGGGGCCAGCAAAGGCATAGGCCGTCACGCCGCTGAGCATCTGGCCGCCGAAGGCGCCACTGTCGCCATTACCGCGCGGACGGCCGCACCGCTGGAGGCCACCGCCAAGGAAATCCAGGCCGCCACCGGGCGGCCAGTTTTGGCCCTGGCCGGCGACATGAGCGTGACCGCCGACGTGGAGCGCTGCGTGGCCGCCACCGAGGACCGCCTCGGCCCCATCGATATCCTGGTCACCTGCGCGGGCAGCTCGCCCGGCGGACTGCTGGAGGACCTGACCGAAGAACAGTGGATGACCAGCCTGAACCTCAAGTTCATGGGCTACGTCCGCTCGGTCCGGGCCGTCATCGGGCAGATGCGGGAGCGGGGCACCGGCTCGATCGTGCTGGTCGTCGGCAACGACGGCCTCAAGCCCAGCTACTGGGAGATGACCGCGGGCGCGGCGAACGCGGCGGACATCAACTTCGCGTCCTCGGTCGCCGAGCAGTACGGGCGCTACGGGGTGCGGATCAACACGGTGAACCCGGGGCCGGTGAACACCGACCGGTGGGACACGCTGGAGAAGGCGTTCGCCCGGGACAAGGGCGTCAGCCAGGAGCGGGCCCACGAGCTCGCGCAGGAGTCGATCCCGTTCGGCCGGATCTGCGAGCCGGCCGAGGTCGCCGCCCTGGTCACATTCCTCGCCTCGCCCCGGGCCAGCTTCATGAACGGGGCCCACATCCCGGTGGACGGGGCCCAGCGCAAAGCGATCATGGACCGCTAGGGGCGCGACTGTGCAGCTGACCAGCGCGATCCGTATCGGCCGGCCTGCCCCGGAGGTGCTCGAGGCGCTTCTCGACGCCGGGACGGTCGCCGCCTGCCTGCCCGGCAGCCGCCTCTTCGGCGAGGTCGCCGACAGCACCTACGCGGGGGAACTGCACCTGCGGATCGGCCCGATGCAGGCCGTGTACGCGGGCACCGTGCGCCTCGACAACGCCGACCGGGACGCCGGCACCGCCACGCTGCACGCGTCCGGGTGGGAACGCGGCGGCCAGGGCCGGGCCGACGCCAGCGTGACCCTGCGGGTGGAATCCCGCGGGGCCGGCACCCGGGTGCTGATCAGCGCCGACCTCATGATCAGGGGCCAGGTCGCCGAGTACGCCCCGGGCGCGATCGGGCACGTCGGCCAGCGCCTGGTCGAGCAGTTCGCGGGCAACGTCGAGCAGCTGCTCGCCATCCAGGCCGGTGCTGGTCCGGTCACCCCGAGCCCGGCCCGCCCGGGCCCGCAACCCCCCCGGGTCGACCGGAGGGTGCTCGCCGCCTCGGCGCTGCTGCTGGCGGGCGGCGCCCTGGCGGCCGGTGCGCTGGCCGCCGTGGCGGTGTGGCGCCGCCGCCACCCGGGCCTGTCCCTACCCCCCGATACCCCCTGGTACTTCTCGCACGAAGGGGCACGTCATGGCTAACCCGACGACCGATGGCCCAACGACCGAGGGCACTGCGCCTGAGCTGAAACCGCTGCAGATCGAGGCCAACGGCATCAACGTCATCACGGACGCCGAGCGCAAGGGCCGCCCGCGCGACCTGTTCTGGCCCTGGTTCGCGGCCAACGTCTCGGTCCTCGGCCTGGGCTACGGCGCGTTCGTGCTCGGGTTCGGCGTCTCGTTCTGGCAGGCGGTCGCGCTCGGGCTGATCGGGATCATCGTCTCCTTCCTGCTCTGCGGCTTCATCGCGGTGGCGGGCAAGCGGGGCTCGGCGCCGACCATGGTGCTCGGCCGGGCCGCGTTCGGGGTCCGCGGCAACAAGCTCCCCTCGCTCATCTCCTGGCTGCTCACGGTGGGCTGGGAGACCGTGCTGATCATCCTGGCCACGCTGGCCACCGCGACCGTGTTCGAGCGGCTGGGCTGGGGCGGCGGAACCGGGGTCAAGGTGATCGCGCTGATCGTGGTCAGCGCGCTGACCGTGGCCGGCGGGGTGATGGGCTTCGACCTGATCATGCGTATGCAGTCGGTGATCACCTGGGTCACCGGGATCCTGACCGTGGTGTTCATCGCGCTGGTGGCCGACAAGATCCACTGGCACACGGTGTCGGCCATCCCGGCCGGGTCGCCGCAGAAGTTCATCGGCGCGCTGGTGTTCGTGATGACCGGGTTCGGGCTCGGCTGGGTGAACGCGGCCGCGGACTACTCCCGTTACCTGCCCCGGCGATCCTCGGGCCGGGGCGTGATCGGCTGGACCACGTTCGGCTCCTCCATCGCCCCGGTCTTCCTGCTGGTCTTCGGCCTGCTGCTGGCGGGCTCCTCGGCCAAGCTGAGCAGCGCGATCGGCGCGGACCCGGTTGGCGCGCTGACCACCCTGCTGCCGACCTGGTTCCTGGTCCCGTTCGCGATCGTGGCCGTGCTCGGCCTGGTCGGCGGGTCGGTGCTGGACATCTACTCCTCCGGGCTGGCGCTCCTCAGCCTCGGGGTGCGCATCCCGCGCTACGCCGCCGCGCTGGTCGACGGCACGGTGATGGTGCTCGGCACCATCTACGTGGTGTTCGTGGCGCACAACTTCCTGATCCAGTTCGAGGGGTTCCTGATCACGCTGGGCGTGCCGATCGCCGCCTGGTGCGGGATCATGCTGGCCGACATCATGCTGCGCCGGAAGGACTACGCCGAGCTGGACCTGTATGACCCGCGGGGCCGCTACGGCGACGTCCGGCTGGCCCCGCTGGCCATCATCGTGGTCGCCACCGGGATTGGCTGGGGCCTGGTCACCAACATCAACGCGAGCTGGCTCACCTGGCAGGGCTACCTGCTCGGCCCGCTCAGCCTGGGCGGCAAGACCGGCGCGTGGGCCTTCGCGAACCTGGGCGTGCTGGTCGCGCTGGTCATCGGGTTCGTGGCCGCATGGGCGCTGGACGCCGCGCCGGTGCGGGCCCAGGAGTCGGCCGGAGCACTCGCCCCGGCGGCGACTGGGTGAGTACCCCCCGCGGCTGCCTGGCGGTCATCGACATGCAGCGGGTGTTCGGCGAGCCGGGCAGCCCGTGGCTGGCCCCGCGGTTCGGGGAGATCGTCAAGCCGGTCCGCGACCTGGTCACGGCGTTCCAGCCGGACGTGGTGTTCACCCGGTTCGTCGCGCCCGCCAGGCCGGCCGGGGCCTGGCAGCGCTATTACGAGGCGTGGCCGTTCGCGCTCCAGCCGCCGGACGCCCGGATCTGGGAGCTGGCCGAGGAGTTCGCCGCGGGCGCCGGGCCGACGCTGGACGCGACCACGTTCAGCAAGTGGGGCCCGGACCTGGCCGCCCGCGCCGGCGAGTCAGGCCGGCTCGTGCTGGCCGGGGTGTCCACCGACTGCTGCGTGCTGTCCACGGCGGTGGCCGCGGCCGACGCGGGCGTCGCGGTCCGGGTCGTCGCGGACGCGTGTGCCGGCGTGGACGACGACAGCCACCAGAAGGCACTGGACATCCTCCGGCTGTACGCCCCGCTGATCGAGGTCGTGACGCTGGATGATGTCCTGGACCGATGACCGCGGGGCCGCTCACTGACCGCGCGGCCGGCGCGCTGTACGGGCTGGCCGTGGGCGACGCGCTCGGCATGCCCACCGAGTCGCTGCCCCGGTGGGAGATCGTGGCCCGGTACGGCCCGCTGCTGGAGGAGTTCCAGCCGGGCGCGCCTGACCAGCCCCTCGCCCCCGGGCTGCCCGCCGGGACCGTCACCGACGACACCGAGCAGGCGCTGCTGCTCGCGGACCTCATCATCGAGGGGCACGGCGCGGTCGACGAGGCGGAGTTCGCCCGCCGCCTGCTCGCCTGGGAGGACGGCATGCGGGCCCGCGGCTCGCTGAGCCTGCTCGGCCCGTCCACCAGGCGCGCGCTGGCCGCGCTGCTGGCCGGGAGCGCTCTCGCCGAGACCGGCCGCACCGGCACCACCAACGGCGCGGCCATGCGCATCACCCCGGTGGGCGTGGCCACCCCCGCCGGGGACCCGGACCTGCTGACCGACCGGGTGGTGACGGCCAGCCGGGTCACGCACAACACCGGCGTCGCGCTGGCCGGGGCGGCCGCGGTGGCCGCGGCGGTCAGCGCCGGGGTGGCCGGC
>JAOPYP010000425.1 GCA_025964635.1 Actinomycetes bacterium
TCGGGACCCCCCAACGCCCGGCTACCAGGGCGCAGGTGGAGGACAAGTTCCTGCGGTACGCCACGCCCCGGCTTGGGGTGGTGCGCAGTAAAGAACTGCTTGCCGAGCTGAACGGGCTGGACCAGGCCGACGACTGCGCCGATCTGATCCGGCTCAGTCGTCCCATGAGTTCTGGCGACGCTGACGCCGCTCGCCCGGGCCGGAGCGGCTGAGTTCACCTGCCGCCGACTATTAGTGCTTAGGAATTGGGCGGCAATGCGGGTGGCTGGGACGCAGATCAGCCGGATGGTGCGGCCGGTCTGGCCGACCGAGGTGAGGCCCGGGCCGGGCCGGGGTGAAGACGCGCTCTACCGGACCCACATCTGGTCAAGCAGGGGCCCGTAGATGGGGGACTCCTGGTAGTTCCCGGTCCGGGCGGAGACGAATGCGGTGGATCCTCGGCTGAGGATCGGGACCCATGGTGCCTGGTCGGTGACGGTGCGATCCACCTGGGCCCACCGCCTTCGCGCGGCGGCGGGGTCGGTGAGCTGTGCCGCCTGCGCCTGGCTGGCCAGCTGGTCGGCGTGCGGGTCGCAGAACCCGGCATAGTTCTGAATGTTGGTGGGGTCCTGGTAAAACGAGCGGCAGCTCAGGACGGGGAGGAAGAATTCCGATGCGGTGGGGAAGTCGGCGCCCCATCCGTTGAAACCCGCCTGAACCTTGCTGTGGAAGTTGCTGACCGCCGGAAAGAACCGGCCATCGGGCACTGTGCGCTGGTGGGTCCGGTATCCGAGGTCTTTGAGCACCCGGACGAGGTAGGAGTCCAGAGCCTGGCTCGCGAAGTCCTTGAGGATCCACACGGTCACCGGCACGTTCGTGGTGTGGGAATCCTTGGCCAGGCGCCGGGCCTTGGCCATGTCCGGGCTGTGCCAGATCCCGTCTTTGGTGCCGGTGGTGTAGGGGCAGTAGCTGTGGTGGCCGGGGAAGTCGGCTGGGAG
Source organism: Actinomycetes bacterium (assembly GCA_025964635.1). Lineage (GTDB taxonomy): Bacteria > Actinomycetota > Actinomycetes > Streptosporangiales > Streptosporangiaceae > RYN-230. The sequence continues at coordinate 978 of JAOPYP010000425.1, forward strand.
AATCTGGCAGGTCACCGCGGCCTGGCCCGGGGCGAGGTTTCTGAGCTGGAGGATCCGGCCGCGGTCGATGGCGTAGCTGACGGCCTGCCGGGCCTTGAGGCTGTTAAACGGCGGCAGTCGGGTGTTGAGGAACAAATAGTCAGTCACCAACTTCAGGGTGGTGTGCACGCGGCCCGGGTAACGGGTCGCGAGAGACTGAGCGTTTTTTCTGTAGACGTCGGTCAGGTCGGCCCGGCCGGCGATAACCGCCGACTCCTGCCTGGCTGGACTGGCAACTTGGTCGAAGCGGATGACATTCGGGTAACCGGCCGGCTGGGCGGCGTATGACCATTGGCGGAAGTACGGGTTGCGGACCAGGGTCACCGACGCGTGGGGTCGGTATCGCGAGATCTTGTAGGGGCCGGTGCCGGGCAGGAACGGTGCCCGGTAGATGGCGCGGTCCGGGGCGCCGGGCGGGGCCGGAACGGCGAGGAGCAGCGCGAGTTTGTAGAGGAAGTCGGGGTCGGCGTGACCCAGGTGAAAGGTGACCGTGCCCGCCGCGTCGTCGGTGATGATCCCGGCGGACAGGTCGCACCGCCGCGGGTCCCGGTGGCAGGCTTGCCCGCCGAGGATGCCTTCGTAGTAGGCGGAATAAGCGCCGAAGCTGAGCTGGCGCTGGATGCCCCGGCGGAAGTGGGACGCCCGCACGGGCGTGCCGTTGGAGTAACGGATTCCGTGGCGGAGCGTGAACGTGTAGGTAGTGCCGCCGCCGGCCGGGCGCGGCAGCGTCCTGGCCAGGTCGGGGACCAGCGTGAGCCCGGCGGCGCCGCCGGATCGGCGCAGGGCGACCAGGCCGTCGTAGACGGTGGCGAGTGCCGGGGCCGATACAGGATCGTATACTTGCCCCGGGTCACGCTCAGGCAGATAGTCGCCCACGACGGTCAGGGTGCCGCCGCGGTGGCTGGCCGCCGCGAAGGCCCGTGCCGCGACCCACACGCCGGAGGGGGTGGCGGCCAGGCCTCGTGGCGAGCTGCCGACGAAGACAGACCTGGTGACCTCGCCGGATCGCAGGTCGATGCGATCGAGCGTCGCGTCGAACTCGTCGCTGACCCAGAGTGCGTCCCCGGTCGCGACGATGGCGCCCGGCCCGTCATGGACGGGGATGATGTCGGTGACCCTGTCGGTCGCGGGGTCGATCTTTGAGACGGTGAGGTCCAGCGAGTTGGCGACCCACACGGCTGCCGGGGTGACCGCGATGCCCGCAGGGCCGGAACCGACTGGCAGCGGGCCGCGCGGCTGGCCGGTGGCCGGGTCGATCCGGGTAACGGTGCCGTCATCACCATTGGCGACCCACACGGCGTCTGGTCCGATCGCGATGCCGTCTGGCTGCCCGCCGACCTGGACCGTTCTCGTCACCTTGCCGGTCAAGGGATCTATCCGGTTCACGGTGTCGTCGCCGCTGTTGGTCACCCACACGCCACTTGGCCCGCTGGCGATGGCGACGGGGAGGTTGCCCACCGGAATCGTCTCGACGACGCGGTCGGCGGCGGCGTTGATCCGAGTCACGGTTCCGTCGCCGCTGTTGGCCACCCAGACGTTACCGTCGCGGGTGATGGTCACCGCGCTCGGTGCGGAGCCGACCGGGACCTGCTCGATCACGGCATGGGTGGCCGGGTTGATCCGGGACACCGTGCCTTCGGTGCCGTTCACGACCCACACCGAGCCGTCGCCGTAGGCTAGGCCAGCCGGGCTGCCCACGCTCACCGCGGCACCAACCCGCGCCCCACCGCTGTCGATCAGACCCACCGTGTTTCCCGGCAGGCCCGCTGGCCCGCCCGCCCCCGGCCGGGCCATCACGACAATGGCCGCAGCGGCGATGACGACGAGCGCCAAGCCAGCCACCAGCAGGCGGTGGCCGCGCCGCCACCCCCAGCCCAGCACCTGGCTGACCGAAGCCGGCCTCAGGCCCCTGCGTCCCAGAGCCGCAGAAGAAGATGGGGGGCCGACGCCGGCCCGGTGACCTCCAGCTAGCTCCTGACGGCTATCGCTCCAGTCGATCGCCGGGTCCTGGGCCAAGACCGAGGCGTGCAGGCGCCGCAGCAACTCCCCGGGATCGATGCCGAGCTCATCGGCGAGCAGGTCGCGGGCCCGCCGGTAGGCGGCGAGCGCCTCGGCCTGCCGGCCGCAGCGATACAGCGCCAGCATGAGCTGGCCGTGCAGCCGCTCCCGCAGGGGATGCTCGGCGGCCAGCTGTTCCAGCTCGGCGGTGAGCGTGTCGTGCCGGCCAAGCGCCAGATCAG
>JAOPYP010000164.1 GCA_025964635.1 Actinomycetes bacterium
CGGGGCCGGGGCACCAGTGGGGCGCCGCCGCCCGCCAGCGGCCGGCCCGCCGGGGTGTCCCCGGGCATCCGCGACCCAGGCGCGCCCGGCCCCGCACTGCCTGGTCCCGGATTCGCCGGCTCAGAGGTGACCGGCGCGACCGGGCCATCACCTGGGACCGCCAGCCCGGGCTCATCCGGGACCACCCAGAGCCGGGGGCGCGCCGGCGCTTTCCTGGCCGCTCCGGGCCGGGCCGGCCGGGCAATATCCCGGTGCGCCGGGACCGACACGCCGGGGACGTTCCGCGTTTCTGGCCGGGATACCGCCGGGCCGGGCTCACCCGCGCAGAACTGGCCGGGCCGTTCACCGGCCCGAGAATTCCCAGCACGGAGCGGGCGGAACAAGGCCTTGGGCTTCTTGCCCACGCTCATCACGCTCATGCCAGCCTCCTCTATCGAATTACCGTTCTATCGTACAGCCGTTCGATCGATCGCGCTTTCGATCGAATGACTGTACGGTACAGGTGTAGCGCGGGGGTACGACACTTCTCGCCTCCTCGAACAGATGTTTGAGATCCTGAAGTGAAAGCGCTACCGTCTGCTACGGGGTCAGCCACCAGATCCGGAGGACAGTGTTGATGGACAGCAGCTCGGACGACGACGGCGCGCCGGGCGCGCCGGGCGGGAGCGGGACCGATACGGCCGCCAGACCGAAAGGCCGGCCCGGGAGGAAGCCGAAGGGCAGCGTGCCGGCGGTGGTCACTGAGATGCCGGACCGGCCCGATCCTGACCATGTGCTCACCTGGCGGCAGCGTAAAGTGCTGCAAGTCATCCGGGATTCGGTGCAGCGCCGCGGCTACCCGCCGTCGATGCGGGAGATCGGCGAGGCGGTCGGGCTGACCAGCACCTCAAGCGTCTCGTACCAGCTTTCCACCTTGCAGAGCAAGGGCTACCTGCGCCGTGACGCGGGGCGGCCGCGGACCGTGGAGGTCCGGCTGCCCGGGCACCCGGCGATCCGGCCCGAGACCGAGGTCGAGGACGAGGCCCCGCTGGACATCGCCTCGCAGGAACCTACCTATGTGCCGCTGGTCGGGCGGATCGCGGCTGGTGGCCCGATCCTCGCCGAGGAAGCCATCGAGGACATCTTCCCGCTGCCTAAGCAGATCGTCGGCGATGGAACGCTCTTCCTGCTCAAGGTGGTCGGCGACTCCATGATCAACGCGGCAATCGCCGACGGTGACTGGGTGGTCGTCCGGCAGCAGCCGGTCGCGGAGAACGGCGACATCGTGGCGGCCATGATCGACGGCGAGGCGACGGTGAAGACCTTCAAGCGCTCCGGCGAGCACGCCTGGCTGATGCCGCACAACCCCCTGTACACGCCGATACCGGGAGACGAGGCCGCAATCCTGGGCCGGGTCGTGGCGGTGCTTCGCCGAGTCTGACGCGGGCGGCGAGGCCCCAGCTGGCAGATGCCGGGCTAGCAGGACCCGGCTAGCAGGACCCGGCTAGCAGGGATCCGGCTATCAGGGATCCGGCTGGTCTAGCCAGGTACGACGTTCACCAGCCGGGGTGCACGGACGATCACCTTCTGGACCGGCCGCCCGTCCAGCGCCCGGGCCACCCCGGGAGTGGCCAGCGCCAGCTCGCGCAGTTCGTCCTCGCCGATGCCGGGCGGCACCTCCAGGCGGTCCCGCACCTTGCCCGCGACCTGCACCACGCAGGTCACCATGTCCTCGACCAGCAGCGCGGGATCGGCGGTCGGCCAGCCGGCCAGCGCCACCGACGGCTCGCGGCCCAGCAGCTCCCAGCACTCCTCGGCCGTGTACGGCCCGAACAGGGACAGCAGCACGGTCAGCGTCTCCGCCGCTTCCCGGACCGCCGGGTCGGCGGCCCCCGGGCCGGAGTCGATCGCCTTCCGGGTCGCGCTGGCCAGTTCCATCAGCCGGGCGACCGCGACGTTCAGCCGGTACGCCTCCAGCAGGCGGGTGACCTCGTCGATGGTGTGGTGCGTGACCTTGCGCAGGGCCAGGTCGCCCTGGGCGGCGCGGCCGTCCCCACCGGCCTGGCCGTCCCCCGCTGCCGCGGACACCGCAGCGATATCATCGGCGATCCGCCACACCCGGCCCAGGAACTTCACCGAGGCCTCGGGGTTCATGTCAGCCCAGTCGATGTCGTCCTCAGGCGGGCTGGCGAAGACCATCGTCAGGCGGACCGCGTCCACCCCGTGCGCGGCCAGTTGCTGGCCCAGGTCAACCCCGTTGCCCAGCGACTTCGACATGGCCCGGCCGCGGTTGATGACCTGGCCCTGGTTCAGCAGCCTGGTGAACGGCTCGCCGAAGTCCACCATGCCCATGTCCTGCAGCACCTTGACGAAGAACCGGCTGTACAGCAGGTGCAGGATGGCGTGCTCGACGCCGCCCACATACAGGTCGACCGGGGCCCACAGGCGCACCGCGGCCACGTCGAACGGCCCGTGCTCGTACTGAGGTGAGCAGTAGCGCAGGAAGTACCACGAGGAGTCGACGAACGTGTCCATCGTGTCGGTGTCCCGCCGGGCGGGGCCGCCGCACTTGGGGCACTCGGTGTTGACCCAGTCCTCGTCGGCCGCCAGCGGCGAGACTCCCCTGGGGGCCAGGTCCTGGCCGCGCAGGTC
>JAOPYP010000181.1 GCA_025964635.1 Actinomycetes bacterium
GCAGGTCGTGGACGTCGACGCCGCGCCGCCCGACGAACGCCCGGATCAGCGAGTCGTCGGGGACGATGCCACGCGACCGGAACACGTGCCGCCAGCTCTCATGACTGCGCGTCTCGCTGTCCACCAGCGTGCCGTCGAGATCGAACACGGCGGCGTGGAAGCGCCGCGGTTCCGCGCTACTCACGCGTCCGGTCCGCGCGCCGCCGGGCCTCGCACGGCTGGGGATCTCGGGGGTCTCGGGCATCAGGCCGTCTGGGTGACCTTGCTGAGCCCGCGCGGGCTGTCCGGGTCGATGCCCAGCCGCCGGGACAGGGCCTCGGTCAGCAACTGGCCGGGCACGATCAGGCCGAGCGGCGCGAGCCATTCGGGCAGCTGGGGACCGGGCACCGCGAGGCTGCTCACCGCGGCCAGCCCGGGGCCGCCGCCGATCGCGTAGGCCCGCGCGCCGGCGGCGACCACGCGCCGGGCCAGCTCGATGCTGCCCGGCAGGGCGGGCCCGGAGTCGGCCGCCACGATGATGGCCGGCGTGGCCGCGTCCACCACCGCGATCGGCCCGTGCAGCAGGTCCGCCCAGGACAGCCCCATGGCGTGCAGGTAGCACGCCTCCTTGAGCTTGAGCGCGAGCTCCAGCGCGGCGGCATACGCGTGCCCGCGCCCGGACACGACCACGCCCGCGGCGCCGGTCATGGCGTCCACGATCGCCGCGGTGTCATCCGGGCCGGCCAGCATCCGCTCGATCTCGTCCGGGACGCCGCGCAGCAGGCCCGGGTCCAGGTCCGCGCCCAGCGCGATGGCCAGCACGGCCAGCGCGGCGAGCTGGGTGGTGAACGTCTTGGTGGCCGGCACGGCCAGCTCCGCACCGGCCGCGGTCACGAAGGCCACGTCAGCCACCTGGGTCAGCGGCGAGCCGCCGCCGTTGGTGATGGCCAGCGTCCGCGCGCCGCAGTCCCGCGCCCAGGCCAGCGTCTCGACGATCTCCTCGGTCGCGCCGGACTGGGACAGCGCCACCGCGAGCACCCCGGACAGGTCCATCCGGCTGTGGTACTCGGTGGCGATCGACGGGGAGGCCAGCGTGGCCAGCATCCCGGCGTGCGCCTGCAGCAGGTACGACCCGTACACCGCGGCGTTGTCGGACGTCCCCCGGGCGATGAACAGCACCTGGCGGCAGTCCCGGGCCAGCGCGGCCGCCTCGCCGCCCCGCGGCGTCAGCGCATCCAGCGTGGCCCGCAACGCGGCGGGCTGCTGCCCGATCTCGCTCCGCATCGCGGTCGGCTCATTCATCGGCCCGGACCAGACTTGCTCACGGGTACACCCTCTCACCATCGATCCAGGTCGCGGCGGTCCGCAAGCCGTCGTCCAGCCACACCAGGTCGGCGGCGGCCCCGGGGGCGATGCGGCCCAGGTCCGGCCGGCCGATCAGGTCGGCGGGGACCCGGGACGCCGCAGCCACCGCCTCGGCCAGCCCGGCCCCGTTCGGGTTGCCCGACCGGGCTAGCGCCGCCACCATGTTCGCGATCGCGCGATCGATCCGCAACGCCGACCCGGCCAGCCCGCCGTCCGCGCGGCGCGGCGGCACCCCGTCGCCGGGCGGCAGCGTGATCGGCTCACCGCCGAGCAGGTACTCCCCCGGTGGCATGCCCGCGCACGCGGCCGCGTCGGTGACCAGGCAGACCCGGCCCGGCGCGGCGGCGAACGCCAGCGTGCAGTTGGCCGGCGCCACGTGGTGGGTGTCCATGATCAGGCCGCTGGTCAGCCGGGGATCGGCCAGCGCCTGGCCGGCCACGCCGGGCTCGCGGGACTTGATGGACGGCTGCGCGTTGAACAGGTGGGTGACCATCCGCGCCCCGGCGCCGGCGGCCGCCGCGACCTGCGCCGCGGTCGCGTTACTGTGCCCCACGCTGACCAGCACGCCCGCGCCGGCCAGCTGGCCGGCCGCGGCCAGCCCCCCGTCCACCTCGGGGGCCAGCGTGACCAGCCGGACCAGGCCCGCCCCCGCGTCCAGCAGCTCCCCGATCGCGCCGGGCGCCGGCGGCACGATCCAGTCCGGGTTGTGCGCGCCCCGCCGGGCCGGCGAGATGAACGGCCCTTCCAGATGCACGCCGAGCATCCGCGCGCCTCGCCACCTCCGTCCCGGCACAAACTCCGCAACGAACCCCAGGGCCGTGGCCAGCCGCTTCACCGGAGCCGTGATGAAGGTGGGGAGGAAAGCCGTGCACCCCGTACCGGGCAGCCGCTCAGCCACGGTAGCCCAGCCATCCGGCTCGGCGGCCTGCATCTCGACCCCGAAGTACCCGTTGACCTGAAGGTCGACCAGTCCCGGGACCAGCACGCCTCCGCCCAGCTCAACGTCCGGGGACCCGGGCGGTGGGCCCTGCCCCACGTCCGTGATCCGGTCCCCGGCCGTCACGACGTAACCGGGCTCCAGCACCGGGGCGCCGGGCAGGGCGGTAATGACCCGCGGGGCAGTAATGATCACGGGCGCAAGCTACAGGCCGATGTGGGCCATGAACGGGGCCGGGTAGCGTTCCCCGGCGATCGCGTCCCGCGGCACCGCCTTGCCCAGCGCGATCAGGTCCTCGGGGGTGAGCACGATGTCAGCCGCGGCCACGTTCTGCTCCAGGTAGGTGCGCCGCTTGGTGCCCGGGATCGCGACGATGTCGTTGCCCTGGGCCAGCACCCACGCGATGGCCAGCTGGGCGGGAGTGACCCCCCTGGCCCCGGCGATCTCGGCCACCCGGGCCGCGACGGCCAGGTTGTGGTCGTAGTTCTCGCCCTGGAAGCGCGGGGCGGCGTTCCGGAAGTCGCCCGCGCGGAACCCGCCCGAGGTGTCCAGCGACCCGGTCAGCAGCCCGCGGCCGAGCGGGCTGTAGGACACCAGGCCGATGCCGAGCTCGCGGAGCACGGGCAGCAGCTCGTCCTCGGGTTCGCGGCTGAACAGCGAGTACTCGTACTGGCCCGCCGCCATCGGGTGCACCGCGTGGGCCCGCCGCACGGTGGCCGGCGCCCCCTCGGAGATGCCCAGGTAACGGACCTTCCCCGCCTGGACCAGCTCGCTCATCGCGCCCCAGGTGTCCTCCACGGGGACGTCGCGGTCCACCCGGTGCTGGTAGTACAGGTCGATGTGGTCGGTGCCGAGCCGCTCCAGCGACGCGTCGCAGGCCGCGCGGACGTACCCGGGCCGCCCGTTGACCCTCCGGCTGCCGTCCGGCAGCCGCTCGTTGCCGAACTTGGTGGCCAGCACCACCTCGTCCCGCCGGCCCTTGATGGCCCCGCCGACCAGGCACTCGTTGGTGAACGGGCCGTAGGCGTCCGCGGTGTCCAGGAAGGTCACGCCGAGGTCGAGGGCCCGCTGGATGGTGGCCACCGACTCCTCGTCATCCGGGGCACCGTACGACTGGCTCATGCCCATGCAGCCGAGCCCGAGTTCGGTGACGGTGAGGCCCTGGCCGAGCGTGCGTTGTCTCATGAGCTCCCGCCTGATCGTGGATCCCTGGCGCAGTCAGAGTACTGGGATGGTTTTCGTTGCGGAGAATTTGGGGGTACGGGTTACCAGCGCTGAGGGGTCAGGCGCTGGCCTTCCGGCCTGCCTGGCCCGTCCGGCGCTTCGCCGGGGCCGGCTCGCGGCCCTTGGTCGCCGCGTCCAGGCTGGCTTGCAGCGCGTCCAGCAGGCTGGCCGGCTCCGCCTCGGCCGACGGCTCGGGAGGCGGGGCCACCTCGCGGCCCTCGACCTTGGCCGCGACCAGCTGCTCCAGGGCTTCCCGGTACTCGTCGTGGTACTGGTCCGGGTGGAAGTCGTCGGTCATGGAGTCGACGAGCGAGGTCGCCATCCGCAGTTCCTGCGCGCGGACGTCGATGTCCTGGTCGAGGAACGGGAAGTCCGCGGCGCGTATCTCGTCGGGCCACAGCATCGTCTCCAGCACCAGCACGCCGTCGTGGGTGCGCAGGGCGGCGAGAGACTCGCGCTGGCGCAGCGCCACCTTGGTCACGGCGACCTTGCCGGTGCGGTCCAGGGCCTCGCGGAACAGCACGTAGGCCCGGGTCCCGGCCGGCTCGGGCTCCACGTAGTAGCTGCGGTTCCACAGGATGGGGTCGACCTGGTCGGCCGGGCTGAAGTTCAGCACCTCGATGCTGCGGGCGGTGGGCAGCGGCAGCTGGGCGAGATCCTCGTCGGTCAGCACGACCATCTCGCCGTCCGGCAGCTCGTATCCCTTGGCCACGTCGGCGAACGGGACCTCCTCGCCGTCCACGGAGCAGACCCGGCGGAAATGGATCCGGCCGCCGTCCTTCACGTGCACCTGGCGGAACGACACATCCCGTTGCTCGGTGGCGGTGTAGAGCTTCACCGGGATCGTTACGAGGCCGAAGGAGATGGCTCCCTTCCACATGCTGCGCATGCTGTCTCCCTACCCAGATGCGAGGAATGTGCCCCTCTGGCGGCCTGGCTTTGGGTACGGCTGTCATGATGAACAGACTGCGTACGTCCAGCGAGTCGGGGGAGGATCAGCGCATGCCTGACTTCGACGTCGTCGTGCTCGGCGGGGGGACTTCCGGCAGCCTCATCGCCATCGAGGTGTCCCGCGCCGGCCGGTCCACGGCCCTGGTGGAGGCGGGCCTCGTCGGTGGCGAGGCCCCGTACCTGGCCGATATGGCCTCCAAGTCGCTGCTCCAGTCCGCCCGCCGCGGCGAGACCTGGGAGCACGCGGTCGCCCGCCGGGACGAGGTCGCCGGGCACCTCGACGACGCGGCGGCGGCGGCCCGGCTCGCCGAGGCCGGCGTGACCCAGATCCGCGGCACAGGCCGGATCACCGGGCCCGGCACGGTCAAGGTCGAGCCCCACCCGGCCCGCAGCAGCCTGAACGGGCTGGCCCCGGCCGGCCCGCAGACCCTGCGCTACCAGGACCTGGCCGTGTGCACCGGCAGCGAGCCGGTCGCGCCGCCGGTCGAAGGGCTGACCGACGTGCCCGCGTGGACCAGCGCGGAGGCGCTCACCTGCCCGGACCTGCCCCGGCGGCTGGTGGTACTGGGCGCCGGCCCGGTGGGCTGCGAGCTCGCGCAGATCTACGCGGCGTTCGGTTCGCAGGTCACGCTGGTCGAAGCCGAACCGCACGTGCTGTCGGGTGAGGCGCAGTTCACCAGCGAGATCCTCGGCGATGCGCTGCGGCGGACCGGGGTGGACTTGCGGCTGGGATCGGCCGTGGTCAAGGCGGAGACCACCGAGGCCGGGCTGGCGCTCACGCTGACCGACGGGACCAGGCTCGAGGCCGACCGGGTGCTGCTGGCCAGCGGCCGGCGGCCCCGGCTGTCCGGGCTCGGGCTGGAGGAGCTCGGCATCTCCGCCGGGCCCGGCGAGATGCTGCCGCTGGACGAGAACTGCCGGGTCGTTCCCAACGCTCCCGGGAAGGCCGGGCCCGGCGCTCCCGGCGCTCCCGGCGCTCCCGGCGCTCCCGCAGAAGCCGGGCCGGGCGATCCCGGAAGGGCGGCCGCCCCCGGGGCGAACGGGGGGCGGGTCTGGGCCGCGGGCGACGTGACCGCCGTGGCCCCGTACACGCACACCGCGCGGTACCAGGCGGAAATCGTCGTGGCCAACCTGCTGGGCGGCACCCGGGCCGCCGACTACCGGGCCATCCCGCGCACCGTGTACACCTCGCCGTCGGTCTACACGGTGGGCATGTCCCCGTCGCTGGCCGCGGCCACCGGGGTCGACCTGATCACGGTCAGCTATGACCTGGCCGAGACGGCCCGGGCCACTGTGGAAGACGACGACCGCGGCCGGGTCGAGCTGTACGCCGACGCCGGGTCCGGCGACATCCTGGTCGGCGCGGCGGCGATCGGGCCGGACGCCGAGGAGTGGATGGGTGAGGTGACGCTGGCCATCCGGGCGCGGATCCCGCTGGCCGTGCTGACCGACGTGGTACATGCGTTCCCGACGTACGGCGAGGCGGTGGAGACCCCGTTGCGGGGCCTGGCGCACGGATCCGCGGGTCAGGCCGC
>JAOPYP010000510.1 GCA_025964635.1 Actinomycetes bacterium
CGCTGCTGATCTTCGCTCTGCTCGGGTTTGCCTGGATCACCGTGCGGGAGTGGCTGCCCGCAGCCCAGGCCGCCGGCCCGGCCGGACCCGATGGCACGCCCGCGGCCGCCGCGGTCGAGCCTTCCTGGCGGCAGCTGCTGCGGATCGGGTTCGGGCTGCTGTGGGTCTTCGACGGGATCTTGCAGGCCCAGCCGAAGATGGCGATCGGCCTGCCCTCGCAGGTCATCCAGCCCACCGCCACGAGTTCCCCGCACTGGGTGCAGCAGGTGGTGAACTGGGCCGGGACCACCTGGTCCTATCACCCGATGCAGGCCGGGGCGGCAGCGGTATGGATCCAGGTCGGCATCGGCATCTGGATAATCGCCTCCCCTCGCGGCCCGCTGTCCCGCCTCGCCGGGCTGGCCAGCGCCGGATGGGGCCTGGTGGTGTGGGCCTTCGGCGAGTCGTTCGGCGGGATCTTCGCGCCCGGCCTGACCTGGCTGTTCGGCGCCCCCGGCGCCGTCCTCATCTATGTGCTGGCGGGCGGGCTGCTCGCGCTGCCTGAACGCACCTGGCACGCACCCTGGCTCGGCCGCGCCATCCTCGCCGGCCTGGGCCTCTTCCTGGCCGGGATGGCGGTCCTGCAGGCCTGGCCCGGCCGCGGGTTCTGGCAGGGAATCTCCCACCACCAGCCAGGCACGCTGGCCGGCATGACCTCGGGCATGGCGCAGACGCCGCAGCCAGGTTTCCTGGCCGCCTGGGTGAATGCGTTCACCGGCTTCGACGAAGCGCACGGCTTCGCGGTGAACCTGGTCGTCGTGGTGGCCCTCGCGGCGATAGGCGCGGCGTTCGTGACCGGGCAGCGGCGGCTGGTCCGCCCGGCGGTCGCCGCGTTCACGGTGCTGTGCCTGGCCGACTGGGTGCTGATCGAGGACTTCGGGTTCTTCGGCGGCCTGGGCACCGACCCCAACAGCATGATCCCCTTCGCCCTCTTGTCCCTAAGCGGTTACCTCGCGCTCACCCCAGGCCACGCGGCCGCGGCGGCACCAGCCAGCCCGCGGCCGGCCGGAGCGGGCTGGCGGGAGCGGGTCCGGCCCGCCTCGGTACGCCAGGCAGTGGCCACGACGAGCATCCGGTCGGTCGCTGTCGCCGGCGCGCTCGGGCTGATCATCCTCGGCGCCGCCCCGATGGCCGCCGCGCAGGCCAGCGCGACCGCCGACCCGATCCTCGCCGAGGCCATCGCCGGGTCGACGGCGCCGCTGAACTTCCCGGCCAAGGCCTTCCGGCTCACCGACCAGCACGGCCGGACGGTGAGCCTGGCCAGCCTGCACGGCAACGTAGTGCTGCTCACCTTCCTGGACCCGGTCTGCACTAGCGACTGCCCGCTGATCGCCCAGGAATTCCGCGCCGCCGGCCAGCTCCTCGGCGCCAGCGCGCGCAAGGTGGAACTGGTCGCGATCGTCACCAACCCCCTCTACCACCAGGTCGCCTACACCCAGGCGTTCGACCGCCAGGAACACCTGACCCACGTACCTGACTGGCTGTACCTGACCGGCAGCGTCCCGCAGCTCCGGCAGGTGTGGAAGGACTACGCGATCGCCGCGCAGATCCTCCCCGCTGGCTCCATGATCGGCCACCCCGACCTCGCCTACGTCATCGACCAGGCCGGCCGGGTGCGCGCAGAACTGAACACCGACCCCGGGCCCGGCACAATCGCCACCAAATCCTCGTTTGCCGTCCTGCTCGCCAACGCCGCACGGAACGCGCTGGGGACCTCATGAACCGTCACAACCGCCTCACCCTCCTGCTACTGGCCGCAACAATGCTGGCCGCTGGATGCGGCAGCGCGGCCGGCCAGACCACTACTCCGTCCCGCCCCGCGAATCCGCCGTCTCTGGCCACCTCGCTGGCCACGTCGACCGGGACATGGGCAGTCGCCGTCATGGGCGGTTCGGCCGCCAGCCACAACAACTTCTGGCAGCTGTTCGTGCGCCCCGCCGGAACCAGCACATGGCGGCTGGCCACCCCGCCTGGCGTGGCCAGCAACGGCGGCCTGGTCCTCGCGGGCCTGGCCTCCGGATCCGTGATGGCCGGATTCCGGCCCAGCCAGGACCTCGCCTACTCCCCGCTCGCCACGACCAAGGACAATGGCAAAGCCTGGTCACCCGGCCTGCTCGACGCCGGGCTGGCCGACATCTCCGGCGCCCTGGCCGCTGACCCCGCCAGCGGACGCCTGCTGGCGCTGCTTACCGACGGGACCACCGACATCTCCAGCCCGGGCGGCACCGGGTGGACCCGGCTGATCACCCGCCGGGCACTCGCCACATCCCCCGCAGGAATCCGGTGCCGCCTGGACAGCCTCACCGCAGCCGCGTTCAGCCCGTCCGGACACCCGTTGCTGGGCGCGGGCTGCGGCCATCCCGGTACCACCGGGATCTTCTCCCAAACCGGCCGGACGTGGCAGCTCACTGGCCCCCCGATACCCGCCGCCTATGCACACCAGCCCATCACCGTCCTCCGGCTTACCACCACCGGGGCCATCACCACGGTGCTGCTCGCCGCAGGAACCGGGCCGGGGGAACACCTGCTGGCCGGCTGGTCTGCTGACGCGGGCGCCCACTGGAAACTGTCACCGCCACTGCCGCTGAACGGCGCCACACTGACATCGGCATCGTCCGGCCCCGGCAGCAGCCTGGCGGTCACGCTGACCCACCGCCGAGCAGCGGCTATCACCAGCGCCGCAGGCTCATGGCGTCAGCTGCCGGTGCTGCCCCCCGACACCGCCACGCTCGCGCCCGGATCATCGGGCAGATGGAACGCCCTGGCCGTCCACGGCCCGCAGCTCACCATCTGGCAGGCCGCCCCCGGTGATCAAGCCTGGGCCAGCGTCCAGGTCATCAAGGTCCCCGTCCAACTCGGCTCATCGGGCTGACGCC
>JAOPYP010000624.1 GCA_025964635.1 Actinomycetes bacterium
CCGGGTCGGTCATCTACAACGCGCTCTTCCTGATGATCTCGGTGCTCACCACGCGGGCCATCGCCGTGGGCCTGCTGTACCTGCTGGTCTGGGAGTCGTTGCTGAGCAACGTGGTCAGCGGGGTCCGCGTCCTGTCGGCCGAGCAGTACTCGCTGGGCATCGCGAACTCGATCGCCCGGGACGGGAACCTGAACGCGCACCTGGGGGTGGCCACCGCGGTGATCATGGGCGTGGTGGTGACGGTCGCCGCGCTGGCGCTGTCCGTCCGCCGGCTGAGCGCGTTCTCACTCAAGGGCGACGCAGTCTGACCGGCCGGCACCTCCCATGATCCTGGGCGATTGGTGCTGTCATTTCGCAGTGATGGCCCAGGATCATGAAATCTCCGGGCTACTGCGGCGTGTGGGGGCCGGGGCGGAAGGCGGGGCCGTGGCCGGGCACGATCACCGTGGCCACCTCGAGGATGCGGGCCCGGCTGCGCCGCAGCTCGGCCTGGTCGGTACTGAGCGGGTCGTCGGCCGGGCCGTCCGGACCCCACCAGGCGTGGGTGCACGCGTACACGTCGTCCGGGGTGGCCGCGAGCGTCGTGACGTCCTCGGCTGAGTGACCCGGCGTGGCGATCAGCCGGACCGACGCGGTGAGCGCGAAGTCCCCGGGCTCCCGGCTGATCCAGCGGTCGCCGTCGTAGCTGGCCCAGTGATCGTGGATGACCGCGGCCGGGAACAGGGCCGCGTTGACCGTGTGATCCGGGTGATGGTGGCTGAACACCACGTCGGTCACCCCGGCCGGGTCCACCTCCCGGGCGGCCAGCGCGCCGAGCAGGACGTCACGGCCGGACACCATGCCCGGATCCACCACGATCACCCGGCCGCCGTCGGTGATCAGCGTGACCGTGCTGCCCACCCGGTCCGCGTCGTCCTCTTCCCGGACGTACCCCTCGTGCAGCACGGACACCCGCGCGGTCCCGGTCATGACCGGGCGGCCTGGGCGGCGGCTTTGCGCTGCTGCTTGTAGGCCCGGACTTCGGCCAGGGAGTCGCTGTCGGTGATGTCGGCCACCGAGACCCGGGACCCTTCCTGGCCGAACGGGCCGGTGGCCTCCTGCCAGCCCGGCGGGCGGACCCCCAGCTGCTTGCCCAGCAGGGCCGCGAAGATCTGCGCCTTGGTCGCGCCGAACCCGGGTAGCTCGGCGATCCGGCGGACCAGTTCCTGGCCGGTGGCCGCGCTGGTCCAGAGCCGGGCCGGGTCCCCGTCGTAGCGGTCCACGATCAGCCGGGCCAGGTCCTGGGTCCGGGCGGCCATGGCCCGGGGGTAGCGGTGCAGGGCCGGCCTCTCGCTGAATACCGCGGCCAGCGCGTCCGGGTCATACCCGGCGAGTTCCTGCGCGGTGGGCTCATGGCCGAGCCGCCGCACCAGGTCCAGCGGCCCGCTGAACGCCTTCTCCAGCGGCACCTGCTGGTCCAGCAGCATGCCGATGAGCAGCGCGAGCGGGTCGCGCGACAGCAACTCGTTAGCCTCGGGGTCGATCGGCAGCGATATGGTCATGAGAGCCTCCTGGTCGCTGCGGCCATCCTGGCCGGCCGTGGCAGCGCCCGAGAACTGGAGGCCCTGAAACTGGGTGCGGCCTGGAAACATGCGCAGAACCGGCTGGTGCGGAACTACGCGAGGGCCGGATGACGTTTCATTAAGCAGGCGCGGATGTGGCACGGTTTGGCTGGGCATGACCCAGCCTGGGAACCGCATCCTCGCCGCCTGAGGAGGCAGAAGTTGTCAGGTCGGATGAAGTTCGCGATCGCCGGGATCATCCTCGGCCTCATCCTGTTCATAGTCAGCCCATGGCTCGCGATCGGTGTGATCGTCCTGGCGATCGGCATCCCGACGGGCATGTACCTGATGCTCGACCCGTCGCAGCGGCGGCGGCTGAAGGAGATCCGCCGCCGGCGGCAGATCGGCGGCTGACCCCGGCTGGCCAGCCCGGTCCGGCCGGGTCAGCCCGGCCGGGCCGTCACTGACCCCGGTCAGCTCGTCACGCCCGGGAACAGCAGCGCGAGCTGGCGCGGGTAACTCCCGATGAGCCGGAGCTCGTCGTCGGCCAGCGGCTTGCCGCTGGCCGACGCGCACATCTGGACCAGGGAGAACGCCAGGTCCTCGTCACCGCCGGCGATCTGGATGCCAAGCCCCTCCATCACGTGCCGGAAGCCGGCTTTCCCGCCGTACTCGCCGGTCAGCACCACCCGGCCCGACCTGGTGAACCAGTCGTCCGGGAACGGCCCCAGCGTGTCGTCGTCGTACAGCTCGTAGTTCTGCCGGTCCTTGAGCGCGCCGTCCGCGTGGATGCCGGACTCGTGCGCGAACGCGTTGCGGCCCACCCCCGGCTGGTTCTGGGGGAGCGGCTGGCCGAACGCGCAGCTCGCCCACCAGCCGAACCGCCGGGCCCAGGACCGGTCGAGCGGATCGCCGATCGGGGCCTTTCCCGCCACCCCGAAGCCATGGCTGAACGCGAGGATGCAGGACAGCAGGTCGGCGTTGCCGGCCCGCTCGCCGATGCCGTTGATGCAGGTGTTGACCCACGCGTCCTGGCCCGCGTCGAGATCCCCGAGCGCGCCGGATACCGAGTTGGCCACGGCCATGCCCAGGTCGTTGTGGCAGTGCGTCTCAACCGGGATCCGGATCGCCGCGGCCAGCTTGGCGAACCGCTCGCGGATCCGGTCGGGTGTCTCCCCGCCGATCGTGTCGCAGTAGCGGACCCGGTCCGCCCCGGCCTCCCGGGCCGCGGTCGCGAACTCCAGCAGGAACCCGTCGTCCGTCCGTGAGCCGTCCTCGGCGTTCACGCCGATCGTCTGCGCCCCGCTGTCCCGGGCGGCCCGCACCGCCGCCACCATCTCCGAGATCACCGAATCCCGGTCGAGCTTGCCGCGGAACTTGTGCGCGATCATCTGGTCCGAGGTGGAGATCGACAGGTTGTAGTGCCGCAGCCCGAGCGGGGCCGCCGCCTCCACGTCCCCCGGGACGGCGCGGCACCAGCCGGACAGCCGCAGTTCCCCGAACGCGCCCGCCCCGGCCAGTGCCACGCTGGCCCGGATGTAGGGCACCTCGTGGAACAGGAACGGGAACCCCAGCTCGGACTGGGCCACGCCGAGTTTGCCCAGGTAGAAGTTGACCATGATCTTGCCAAACTTGGACAGGCCGGTGCGGGCGGTCTGCACGCCGTCGCGGTTGGTGACGTCAAGGAAGTGGATCGCGGGCATCGGCATCCTCCGGGAGTGGGCGGCGCACGGGCCGGCTGGCTGGCCCGCAGCGCGGGCTTGTGGTCGACACCCTGGCATTTCTGTCGAGTGTCATCAACATTGATTAAAATCAACTA
>JAOPYP010000640.1 GCA_025964635.1 Actinomycetes bacterium
CGGGCGACCGACCTCGACGGTGGTTTCCAGGCCTGGGAGGCCGCTGGCCTGCCCACGCGTCCGGCCCAGTCGCTGGGCTGACGCCGCGGGGAAGAGAGCCTGCCGCCCAGCCCGACGAGCGGCCGACGAGCGGCCGACGGCCGGCCCGCCCGGCCGGCCCGGCCAGGCATCGGCCGACCGGCGCTGGGAATAATGAATGTGGGCTCAGCCGTTGCAGCCCTGGCCGCCGGGCGAGGACGCTCACGCCCGCCGAACGTGCGCGCTGCGTGCGGAGACATCCCTGAGGCACCCCCATCATGACTGTCGAGATCAACGAGCAGAACGAGGCTCATGGCCACGAGCACAAGGACGTGTCCGGTGGCTGGCTCCGGCCTGCCGTGTTCGGGGCCATGGACGGGCTGGTCACCAACGTCTCGCTGATCGCGGGCGTGGGCGCGGGGGTCAGCGCCTCCGGCGCGTCGCCGCACTTCATCGTGCTCACCGGCCTGGCCGGGCTGGCCGCCGGCGCGTTCTCGATGGCGACCGGCGAGTACGTGTCGGTCTCCTCGCAGAACGAGCTCATCCAGGCGGAGGTCCGCAAGGAGGAGCACGAGCTGAAACACAACCCCGAGTCGGAGCGGATGGAACTGGCGGCCAGCTTCCGCGCTCAGGGGGTGGACGCGGATCTCGCTGACCAGGTCGCGGCGCAGATCTCAGCCCATCCTGAGCACGCGCTCGGCGTCCACGTCCGCGAGGAACTGGGCGTGGACCACCACGATCTGCCCTCGCCGTACACCGCGGCGGGCGCGTCGCTGGTCACGTTCGCGGTCGGCGCGCTGATCCCCCTGCTGCCCTACCTGTTCGGGGTCAACAACCTGGCGGTGGCCCTCGGCCTGGCCGCGGTGGCCGCGTTCGTCGGCGGCGGCCTGGTGGCCCGGCTCACTGACCGCCCGTTCCTGCGCGGGGCGCTGCGGCAGCTGATCCTGGGCGCCGCCGCGGCCGGGATCACGTTCCTGATCGGCAGCGCGGTCGGCGCCGGAGTGTCCTGACCGGCGACAGTGACGACAGTGGCTGGAGCGCCCTGAGGGCCGTGAAGGGCCCTGAGGGCCCTACCCGGCCCGCTCCCGCCTACCAGACGTCCGGCCCGAACGAGTCGTCCTCGTGCCCGCCCGGCCCGGACAGCAGTTTCAGGTCCGACTCGACCATCATCGTGATCAGCTCGTCGAAGCCGACCTGCGGTTCCCAGCCGAGCCGCCCCGCCGCCCGGGCCGGGTCCGCGCACAGCTGGTCCACCTCGGCCGGGCGAACGAAGGCCGCGTCGACTGTGACGTGCTCACGCCAGTCCAGCCCGGCCACCGCGAACGCCCGCTCGACCAGCTCCTCGACGGTGTGCGTCACCCCGGTGCCGACCACGTAGTCCTCGGCTTCGTCCTGGCCCAGCATCAGGTGCATGGCCCGGACGTAGTCCCCGGCGAACCCCCAGTCCCGTCGCGACCACAACGTGCCCAGCCGCAGCTGCCGCTCGTGCCCCAGCTTGATCTTGGCCACGCCCAGGGACACCTTGCGGCTCACGAACTCCGGGCCCCGGCGCGGCGACTCATGATTGAACAGGATCCCGGACACCGCGAACATCCCGTACGACTCGCGGTAATTCTGGGTCAGGTGATGCCCGTAGGCCTTGGCCACCCCGTACGGGCTGCGCGGGTGGAACGGGGTCTGCTCGGTCTGCGGGCTCTCCCGGACCTGGCCGAACATCTCCGACGAGGACGCCTGGTAGAAGCGGATCTGCCCGCCCCGCGGCGTGCGCGACGCGCTGATCCCGCTGCACACCCGGATCGCCTCCAGCACCCGGAGCACGCCGAGCCCGGTCACCTCGCCGGTCAGCTCGGCCTGCTGCCAGGACATCGGCACGTAGGAGATCGCGGCCAGGTTGTAGACCTCGTCCGGCTGGACCTTCTCCACCGCGGCGATCAGGCTGCCCTGATCAAGCAGGTCGCCACGGACCAGGCGGATGTCGCCGAGCAGCTGGCGGACGCCGCGCACCCGGGGGTTGGACTGCCCGCGGACCAGCCCCCAGACCTCATAACCCTGCGTCAGCAGGTACTCGGCCAGGTACGAGCCGTCCTGCCCGGTGATCCCGGTGATCAGTGCGCGCCTCGTCAGCGGAGCCTCCGTCCTGGCGAACCGGGCCATCGGGACCCGCGATCGGGCCATCTCCGCCCGCGTCCGGGCACACCGGCTCAGCTCGTGCCACCTCAGGGTACGTCGGCGCAGCCTACCGCCGGGGCGCGGCCGGTTCGCGGGCCGTGGCGGACGCGCCCGTCCCGGCTCCCGGCCGGAGGCATACCCGATGGTAATGTTCGCTGCCTGACCGGCCGCGCGGGCCAGCACGGGCGGGCAGCGGGCGGACCCCCGCAAGCCCGCCGGCAGCCCGCCAATACGGCATAAACGGACAGCCAGCGGCTAACGAGAGGCGCGGACCTGCGTGATGAGCACCGCGATGAGCCCCGGGGCGAGCACGGGCCGGCCGCTGCGCGTCGCGCTGCTGTCCTACCGCAGCAAGCCGCACTGCGGCGGCCAGGGCATCTACCTGCGTCACCTGTCCCGCGAGCTGGCCGCGCTCGGTCACCACGTCGAGGTGTTCTCCGGCCAGCCCTACCCCGAGCTGGAACCGGGCCCGGTGCTCCGCGAGCTGCCCAGCCTGGACCTGTACGCCGACGACGACCCGTTCCGCACCCCGAAACTGTCGGAGTACCGGGACTGGATCGACGTGCTGGAGTTCGGCGCCATGAAGACCGGCGCCTTCCCCGAGCCGCTCACGTTCAGCCTCCGGGCGCTGCGCACGCTGCGCGCCCGGGCGGGCGACTTCGACCTGGTCCACGACAACCAGGTGCTGGCCTACGGGCTGCTCGGCCTGGCCCGCCTGGGCCTGCCCCTGGTGACCAGCATCCATCACCCGATCAGCGTGGACCGGCGGATCGAGCTGGAGTCCTCGCGGGGCTGGGCCCGGGTCGGCAAGTGGCGCTGGTACTCGTTCGTCCGGATGCAGGGCCGGGTGGCCCGCCGGGTCGGCCCGGTGCTCACCGCCTCACAGGCCTCCCGGGCCGACATCTGCCGGGACTTCCGGGTCGAGCCGGACAACGTGCACGTGATCCCGCTCGGCGTGGACACCCGGCTGTTCCACCCCCGGGAGGCCCCGCGGGTCCCCGGCCGCATCGTGGCCGTGGCCAGCGCCGACTCCCCGCTCAAAGGGGTCTCCACGCTGCTCCAGGCCTTCGCCAAGATCACCGTGGAGCGGGAGGGCCAGCTCATCGTGGTCGGCAGGCCCGCCGCCGGGGGACCGACCGAGAAGCTGGTCAGCGATCTCGCCCTCGGGGACCGCGTCCGGTTCGTGCACGGAATCAGCGATACCGAACTTTCCCAGTTGTGCGCGAGCGCCGAGATCGCCGTGGTCCCCTCGCTCTATGAGGGGTTTTCGTTGCCTGCCGTTGAGCACATGGCCTCGGGGACACCGCTGATTGCCAGCCGCACCGGCGCGCTCCCCGAAGTCACGGGAGACGCCGCCGTCCTGGTGGAACCGGGGAACCCCGAGGCGCTCGCGGCCGCGCTGCGCGACCTGCTCGACTCCCCCGCCGAACGCGCCCGGCTCGGCGCCGCGGCCTGGCACCGGGTGCAGGAACGGTTCGCCTGGCCCGCGGTGGCCCGGACGACGGTGGAGCAGTACCGCGATGCGATGGCGCGCTTCCCGGCCGGGCCCGGCGCCGCGCGTGGTCCCCTTTCTTTCCGCAACGAAGACCCGCCGTGCTGACCGTCGACTTCAGCCGGCTGCCGGTCGGGGCCGGTGACCGGGTGCTCGACCTCGGTTGCGGCGCGGGCCGGCACGCCTTCGAGGCGCTGCGCCGCGGCGGGTCCGTGGTGGCGCTGGACGCGGACGCGGGCGAGTTGCGCGGGGTGGCGGACATGGTGGCGGCGATGGCGGCCGCGGGCGAGGTGCCGGCCGGGGCCGCGGCCCGGACCGTACGCGGGGACGCGACCCGGATGCCGTTCCCCGACGGCGCGTTCGACCGGGTGATCGCGGCCGAGGTGCTCGAGCACATCCCGGGCGACTGGCAGGCGCTGCGGGAGATCGCCCGGGTGCTCCGGCCCGGCGGGCAGGTGGCGGTGACCGTGCCCGCGTGGCTGCCGGAGCGGATCTGCTGGCGCCTGTCGGACGACTACCACAACACCCCGGGCGGCCACGTCCGCATCTACACCCGGGCTGAGATGGAGACCAAGCTGGCCCGGGCCGGGCTGCGGGTCGGCGGGCATCATCATGCGCACGGCCTGCACTCGCCGTACTGGTGGGTCAAGTGCGCGGTCGGCGTGCACGACGACAATCACCCGCTGGCCCGCGCGTATCACCGGCTGCTGGTGTGGGACATCATGAAGCGCCCGGCCGCGACCCGGCTGGCCGAGCGGGCGCTGAACCCGCTGATCGGCAAGAGCATTGTCATCTACGCGGACAAGCCGCCCGCGGACACCGGGGATCCGGGCGGGGCCGGGGGCGCCGTCCGGCCCGGTCACGCACCTGAGCGGGCGCATGCCGTCGCCTGACTTCCTGGCCGGCTCGGTGAGCGACGGCCATCCCGGGGCCCCTGGCCCGGCCGCGACTGCGGACCGTCCCGGGTCAGCTACGGCGCGCAGTTCCGGGGTGCCGGAAGTGCCGGGCGTGCTGACCGCGACCGAGGTCCTGGCCACCGCCGAGCACATCGCGGACCGGCAGGAACCGTGCGGCGCGATCAGCTGGCCGGACGGGCACACCGACGCATGGGACCACGTCGAGTGCGCGATGGCGCTGTCCGTGTGCGGGCTGTCCGGCCCGGCCCGGCGGGCCTACGACTGGCTCCGCGACACCCAGCGCGCCGACGGGTCGTGGCCGAAACGGACCGAGGCCGGGGTCGTGACCGACGCCGCGGCCGAGAGCAACCAGACCGCCTACGTCGCGGTCGGGACCTGGCACGAGTTCCAGCTCACCGGCGACACCGCGTTCCTGGCCCGGATGTGGCCGGTGGTGCGCCGCGCGATCGGGTTCGTGCTGGACCTGCAGTTCCCGCGGGGCGAGATCGCCTGGCAGCGGACGGCGGGCGGGACCCCGGCCCGCTACGCGCTGCTGACCGGGTGCTCCAGCACGTACCAGAGCCTGGTGTGCGCGGCGCGGCTGGCCCGGCTGGCCGGCGACCCGCAACCCCGCTGGGATCAGGCCGCCCGGCGGCTCGGTCACGTGGTGGCCGGTCACCCCGGGGCGTTCGCGGACAAGAGCCGGTTCTCGATGGACTGGTACTACCCGGTGCTGGGCGGCCCGGTGCGCGGCCCGGCCGCCCGGGACCGCCTCGATTCTGGGTGGGCTGACTTCGTGGTCCCGGGGCTGGGCGTGCGCTGCGTCAGCGACGAGCCGTGGGTCACCGGGGCGGAAACCTGCGAGCTGGTCATGGCGCTCGACGCCACCGGGGACCGGGACCGGGCCCGGGAGGTCTTCAGTGAGGTCCAGCACCTGCGGGACACCGACGGCGGTTACTGGACCGGCTGGCAGTACGTGAACCAGGCGCACTTCCCGGCCGAGCGGAGCAGCTGGACCGCGGCGGCGATGATCCTGGCCGCGGACGCCCTGTCCCGGACTACCCCGGCCTCCGGCCTGTTCCGCGACCTGCCCGCGGCGGGTGGCGGGGACGGGACGGCCGGCGCGGCCGGGGCCTACGGCGCGGGGGCTGGCGGGGGAAATGGCGCGACGCCCGGGACCGCTGACTCCGGCGCCGGCGATGACGTGGCGCCGTGCGGCTGCCGGCGAGCAGGGTGATCCCCGAGACTCAGGCGGGGCCGGCGGCGGTGCGTTCCAGGACCCGCAACGATCCGTGGACGGCGACCTCGGCGAACTCCCCGGACCCGAGGGCCCGCTGGTAGATCCGGTACGGGGCCTGGCCGCCGTCGGCCGGGTCGGGGAATACGTCGTGGATGGCCAGCGCGCCGCCGCGGGTGACCCACGGCGACCAGTTCGCGTAGTCGGCCTGGGCCGCGGCGTCGGTGTGCCCGCCGTCGATGAACAGCATGCCCAGCGGCGTCCGCCACAGCCTCGCGACCTGGGCGGACCGGCCTACCACCGCGATGACCTGCGATTCCAGGCCGGCGTCGGCGAGGGTGGCGCGGAAGTGCGGCAGCGTGTCCAGCCGCCCGGTGCGCTCGTCCACCAGGGTGGTGTCGTGGTACTCCCACCCGGCCTGGTTCTCTTCCGAGCCGTGGTGATGGTCCACCGTGATCACCATCTGGTCCGCGTCGCGGGCCGCGGCGGCCAGGTAGATCGTGGACTTCCCGCAGTAGGTGCCGATCTCCACGACCGGCCCGCGGGCGGCGTACGCGGCCGCGGTCCGGTACAGCGCCAGGCCTTCCTCGGGGGGCATGAACCCCTTGGCTGCCTCGGCCGCCTGCCGCAGCCCGGCGGGCATCGGGGGCGCGTCCGGGACCGTGGTCATCCGTCCACCTTTCCTCCCGGCCCGCCCGGGACCCGCTCGGCTGCGGTACTACCGTAAACGCGTACGGCGGCCTGTGTGGCCGGCTGGGGGCGGGCAGGCGAGGAGGCAGCACGATGCGGGTGGCGGTCGACCGGGATCTGTGTGAGGCCAACGGCGTGTGCGCGGGCCTGGCCCCGGAGGTCTTCGACCTGGACGACGAGGACTACCTGCACATCCTGGTGTCCGAGGTGCCGCCCGGCCGGGCCGGCGCGGTCCGCAGCGCGGTCGCGTCCTGCCCGAAGCAGGCGCTCCGCCTGGAGGAGTAACGGGCCGGCGGGTCAGAGGACCCCGGCGGCGAGGGCCACGCCGACGGCCACGAGGATCGCGCCGCCGATCTGCTCGCCGCGACGGCCGGCCGCGGCGCCGATCCGGCCGCCGAGTTCCAGGCCGGCCAGGGACAGCACGACGCTCACCACCCCGATGACGATGGCCCCTTCGGCCACGCCCACGTGCATGGTGCCGAGCGCGAAGCCGGCGGCGAGGTTGTCCAGGCTGAGCGCGAACGCGCTGACGAACAGCCGGCCCAGGCTGTCCGTGTGATGCGGCTGGCCCGGCTCGGGCACGCCGCGGTCGGTCTCCGCGGGCTGGCGCCAGGCCTGGACCACGGTGAGGACGCCGATGGCGATCAGGACGGCGGCGCCGATCCAGCGGGCCGCGTGGCCGATGCCGCTGGCCACGCCGGCGCCGACCACGAGACCGACGATAGGCATCCCCGCCTCGAAGACCCCGAAGGTCAGCGCGACCCGGACCCGGGTCCGGGCGGTCACGCCGCCGAGGCCGATCCCGATCGCGGCGGCCAGGTTGGACAGGCCGACCGAGGCCGCGACCAGCAGGAGGGGGAGCACGCGCTCAGGCTAGCGCCGGGCGCCGGGGCTACCGCTTAGTGGCCGGGCTCCTGCAGTTCGACCCGGTTCCCGGCCGGGTCCGCGAGGAACGACTGGCGTCCGGTGCCGACCTTGACCGGGTCGGTGACCGAGATCCCCAGGGCGCGCAGGTCGGTCACGGCCGCGTCGAGGTCGCTCACCGCCAGCGCGAAGTGCTGGCCCAGCGACCGCGGCACATCCGCGTCGATGAGGTGGATCTGCTGGCCCCCGGCATCGAGCCAGGCCCCGCCGAAGCTGAAGTCGGGCCGGTCGGTCCGCTGGGTCAGGCCGAGCACGCGGGTGTAGAAGTCCAGCGCCGCCGGAACATCACGGACGTTGAGGGAGACATGGTGCAGTCCGTCTGGTCGCATAGGCCCAGTTTCGCAGCCGGCGCCGCCGGCGGCCAGCCCTGGTCAGCCCGCGGCCGGATCGGTGACGCGGCCGAGGAACAGCGGCAGCCCGGTCTGCGGATCGGTGATCGCGAACAGGAACGGGCGGTCCACCACCATGTCCACCGGCGGCTCGGGGTCCATGAACCGGGCCGACGCCGTCATCACCACAGCCGTGGCCGCGGCCGCCTCGGTGCCCTCCTCGTTCACGTCGATGTAGGCCTTGTGCACCACCTCGTCGATGCGCAGCCGCTGCGCGGCGGTGATGCCGCTGAAGTCCGCTGCCGCGCTGAACGCCAGCGGCATGCCGAGCGCGGCCAGCACGGGGCGCAGCCCGAACCCGCTGGTGACCCGGAAGCGCGGAAGGGCCAGGCTGACCTGCCGCGGCGCGAGCCCGGCCAGCAGGCCGCCGAGGGGGAGGGGGTGGCCGGCCGGGCCGGGGCCGTGACCGGCCGGGCCGCCGGGCCCCGCAGCGGGCGGGCCGTCCGGAAGGACGATCACCATGCCGAGCCGGGCGCCCGCATAGGGCAGCTCCACCGCCTGGAAGCCGTCGCCATGCAGGTAGCGCAGCCGGGCCTGGACCCGCATGGTGGGCACCGTGACCTGGGTGCCCGGGTCCGGGAGGAAGGGAGCATCCTGGGTGGCGCCGGGCGGGAACGGCCGCGCCCAGGCCGCTTTCAGGTACACCGCGCTGGCCAGGACCAGGCCCGTGTCCGGGCCGATAACGCCGGGGCTGAGCAGGTCGCTGATCTTGCCCTCGGTCTGTTCCGCGATGAACTGGTTGATCTCCTGCCTGGCCTGGTCCGCGGCCCGCCGGAAGTCGGCGTCACGCAGCGCGACGGCCGCCGCCGCGGCCAGGGCGGCGGTGAAGCCGGGCTCGAGCGGCAGGCCCGACTGAACCCACACGGTGTTCGGCGCACGCAGGGTCAGCTCACCGGCGGCCAGGTCACGCAGGAGCGCCGATACAGCCTGCAGGCCCGGCCCGGCGCCGTCCGGGCTGGGCAGGTGCAGGGCCGCGGCGACCTGGGCCGCCGTCTCGCCGCGGGCTCCGAGCAGCACCAGGCGCAGCGCGGTGGCGATGCTGGCCGGGGAGAAGACCAGGTTGCCGTCGGCGGGCAGCTGGCCGTACAGATCCGCCCCGAACGCGTCGTCGCTGGAGGCCACGGACGCGCCGCCGGGCACCGGGCTGCTAGGCAAGTCCCCGGCGCGCCAGCCGGGCCAGCGCCTCGCGCAGCACCTCCTCCTTCTTGCAGAAGGCGAACCTGACCTGGGACCGGCCCGCCTCGACGTTGTCGTAGAACACCAGGCTCGGGATGGCGACCACGCCCACCCGGGCGGGCAGTTCCCGGCAGAACTCCATGCCGTCCGGCTCGCCCAGCGACCGCACGTCCGTGGTCACGAAGTACGTGCCGGCCGGGCGGAACACCTCGAAGCCCACGTCAGCCAGGCCGGCGCAGAGCAGATCACGCTGGCTCCGCAGGCTGGCGCTTACCGACGTGAAGTAGCTGTCGGGCAGGGCGAGCGCCTGGGCCACCGCGTACTGGAACGGGCCGCCGGTCACGTAGGTGAGGAACTGCTTGACGGTGCGCACCGCGGTGACCAGCTCCGGGGTGCCGGTCACCCAGCCGATCTTCCAGCCGGTGAACGAGAACGTCTTGGCCGCCGAGCTGATGGTCACCGTGCGCTCGCGCATGCCGGGCAGGGTGGCGATCGGGATGTGCTCGCCCTCGAAGACCAGGTGCTCATACACCTCATCGGACACCACCAGCAGGTCGTGCTCGCAGGCCAGCTCGGCGATCCCGGCCAGCTCGGCCCGGGTGAACACCGCCCCGGTGGGGTTGTGCGGCGTGTTCAGCAGCAGGAGCCGGGTGCGGGGGGTGATGGCAGCCCGCAGCGCGTCCAGGTCAGGGCGGAACCCGGGCGGCCGCAGGGTGACCGGGACCCGGGTGGCGCCCGCCATGGCCACGCACGCGGCGTAGGAGTCGTAGTAGGGCTCGAAGGCGATGGCCTCGTCGCCCGGTTCCAGGAGCGCGATCAGCGCGGCGGCGATGGCCTCGGTGGCGCCCGCGGTGACCAGCACCTCACGGTCCGGGTCGACATCCACGCCGTAGAAACGCTTCTGGTGGGCCGCGACCGCGTGCCGCAGCTCGGGAATGCCGGGGCCCGGGGGGTACTGGTTTCCCCGGCCTTCCAGGATCGCCGCCGCGGCCGCGGCGGCGATCTCGGCCGGGCCGTCGGTGTCCGGGAAGCCCTGGCCGAGGTTGATGGACCCGGTGGTCAGGGCCAGCGCCGACATCTCAGCGAAGATCGTCGTGCCCATGCCCGTGAGCCTGCGGTTCAGCAATGGTCGGTCCACACCGCCATCAGATCACACCCGCACGGCCGGCCTCCTCTCGCCAGCCGGCCCCTGCTGCGTCCCATTCCGGTGGTTTACGCTGCGCACATGGGGATGCGGATGCGGATCGCGCTCGGCCAGCTGCCGGTCAGCCCGGACCCGGCGGTGAACCTCACCCGGGTCCGCGCGGCGCTCGATGACGCGGCGCGTGGCGGCGCCAGCCTGGCCGTGTTCCCGGAGGCGACGCAGGCCCGGTTCGGCACGGATCTGCTGGCTGTGGCGGAGCCGCTGGACGGGCCGTTCGGGGCGGGACTGGCCGGCGCCGCCCGCGACGCGGGAGTGGCCCTGGTCGCGGGGGTGTTCGAGCCCGCTCCGGATGGCCGTGTCTACAACACCGCGGTCGGCTACGACGCCGCCGGGCAGCGGGTCGCGGCGTACCGCAAGATCCACCTGTTCGACTCGCTCGGCGAGACGGAGTCCAAGGTGGTCGCTCCCGGGTCGGCCCCGGTGCTCGCCGATCTCGCCGGGCTCCGCGTTGGCATGCTGACCTGTTACGACATCCGCTTTCCCGAGCTGGCCCGCAGCCTCGTGGCCCAGGGCGCGGACCTGCTCGTGGTCCCGGCCGCCTGGGCGGCCGGGCTGTTCAAGGAGGAGCACTGGGTCACGCTGGTGCGGGCCCGGGCGATCGAGAACACGGTGTGGGTCGCCGCCGCGGGGCAGGTGCCCGACCTGGAGTCGCCCCGGACCCGGGCCCCAACCGGGATCGGGCGCAGCATGCTCGTCGACCCCATGGGCACCGTCCGGCTGGACCTGGGGCCGTTCCCGGGCGTCGCGGTCGGGGAAGTGGACACCGCCCTCACCGCGAAGATCCGGGACGCGCTGCCGTGCCTGGAGCACCGTCGCGAGGACGTGTTCGGCCCGGCCGTCGGACGCACCAGCTAACCGGGCCCGCTGGCCGGCCGGGCCGCTGACCGGCCGGCCGCCGGAGGCCCGGCTGGCCAGCCCGGCCGGGGCGGCTACGAGGCCGCCAGCCGCGGC
The DNA here is from genome assembly GCA_025964635.1 of Actinomycetes bacterium. Classification (GTDB taxonomy): domain Bacteria; phylum Actinomycetota; class Actinomycetes; order Streptosporangiales; family Streptosporangiaceae; genus RYN-230. The sequence continues at coordinate 11,147 of JAOPYP010000640.1, forward strand.
CCGTTCGTGTGCAGGACGGCGTTGCGCAGGGATTCCCGCTCCTCGTCGCTGACCCGCTCGACGAACCGCATCATCGTGATGTACTCGTTCCCGCCGGAGCGCAGCACCTCGGCCATCAGCCGGGCGTCGTGCTCCTCCCGGGACTCCGCGGGCCAGTAACGCCAGGCGCGGCCCTGCTTCTCCCGGCACAGCACACCCTTGCCGTACAAGATGTTCATGACCGTCATCACGGTCGTATAGGCCAGGGCGCGGTTGTAAGAGAGGCGCTCGCGGACCTCCCGTACTAAGTACGCCCGATTACCGGCCCATACGACGTCCATGATCGCGGACTCGAGTTCACCAAACTCGCGCACTTTCCGCCACCTCCTGATTACCCATGCTAGGCATGGGCCCGGTCCCGGCCCGCTGACGCGATCCGGCCTGGGGGAGGAAATCTTCCCTGCGTGCTGATTTAGTAGCCCGGAGCTACCGGACCTGGTCCGCACCGGCGGACAAAACACGCACGAACCTCGTTCAGCGGGGGCGTTCCGGCTGCGGCCGCGCCGGCCGCGTCCGCCAGTTCAGTGGTGACAGGGGACGCTCGGTCCGCCTCCCTCCCAGTGCCCGGGCCGGCTCTCGTCCAGAAACCCCCGGCACCACCGCGGCGAAATCCGGCCGTGGTCTGTCCACCACACCTGGCCTTGGCCTCAGCAGGAGACCCGGCCCTGGCTTATCCAGGAACCGGCCTGGCCCACTCCGGGAAACACAGTGCGTTCGGGTGCGATGCTAGCCACTGGGCCGGGTACGGTTTGCGCCACTTCGCCCGCAGCCTGGCGGCACCCTTCCGCCAGGCGACCAGGCCCGCCATCATCTGCTCACACATCGGACGCGGTTGTGCCGCTGGCAGGAGGGAGGATGATGCCAGTTATTCCCGACACTGGCCCTGAAGTCCTGCCTTCAGGCGGCTTTGTGCGCCCGGCGAACGTATTCGCCACGCGGATCACGGGCGATGGATCGAGCGGGTACCTGGCAGAACCGGGGCGTTACCAGCTGTACGCCTCGCTGGCGGATCCCTGGGCACATCGTGCGCTGATCGTGCGCGGGCTGCTCGGGCTGGAGCGGGTCATCGGGCTCAGCCTGGTGGATCCGATCCGGGACGAGCGCGGCTGGCGCTTCCCGGCCGCCACCGGTGGCGTCGACCCGGTCAGCGGCGCCCGGTTCGTATCGGATCTCTACCTGACCACCGACCCGGGCTACCGGGGCCGGTTCACCGTCCCGTTCGTCTGGGACACCCGCAGCCAGCGCATCGTCGAGAACGACTTCCAGCAGATCACGGTCACGTTCGAGACCGAGTTCCGCGGCTACCACCGGCCCGGGTCGCCCGACCTGTACCCCGTGCCGCAGCGGGCCGAGATCGACGCGCTCAGCACGCTGATCTACCACGCGGTCAACAACGGCGTCTACAAGGCGGGGCTGGCCACCAGCCAGGCGGCCTACGAGGAGGCGTTCGACGCCCTGTTCAGCACGCTGAGCGCGCTGGAGGAACGGCTGACCCGGCGCAGGTTCCTGCTCGGCAGCAATATCACCGAGGCCGATGTACGGCTCTATCCCACACTGGCCCGTTTCGACGCCGTCTATCACACCCATTACAAGTGCAACCTGAACCGGCTGGTGGACTACCCGGGGCTGTGGGGTTACGCACGGGACCTCTATCAGCTGCCGGGCTTCGGTGACACGACGGACTTCGATCAGATCAAGCGGCATTACTTCCAGACCCAGGACTGGATCAACCCGAGCCGCATCGTGCCCAAGGGACCGTATGTGAACTGGCTCTCACCGCATGACAGGGACCGCATGTCCGCGCGATCATGAGGAGGTGGCCCGGACCGGCGGCCCGGCCGCGGCGGTAGCCTGGGAGGCCGTGGAGTGACAGTAATCCAAACATCGGAAGAGGGCGATGTCCGCCGTGTCTTCTGAGGCGCCGCAGTCCGCGGATCTCAGCGAAGCAACACCCGGCAGTCCGGCCAGCGGAACGGGCGAGGGTGCGCCGCACGGGCATTCCGGCGACGGCGGGGGGAGCAAGGACTTCGGGCCGAACGAATGGCTCGTGGACGAGCTCTACCAGCGTTACCTGGCCGACCCCGGTTCCGTGGACATGGCGTGGTGGAATTTCTTCGCCGATTACTCCCCGCCCGCCGGGAGCGGCGCCGCCCGGGCCGCCGAGCAGCAGGGGCGGCCCGCGGAGCCCGGCCCGGCCGCACCCGGCCCGGCCAACGGCTCCGGATCGGACGGCCGCCGGGGCAGCGCGCCCGCCCAGGACGGCGGGCCCGCTTC
>JAOPYP010000648.1 GCA_025964635.1 Actinomycetes bacterium
CGCACCTCAGCCACGAGCACCTGGACCTGTGGGTGGCGCCCGCGGACCTGGGTGCCCCGCCGCCGTGGACCGCCGTGGGCGACGGCCAGGTCTGGCGGCTGCCGTCCAGCGCGCTCGCCCGGGTCGATGTGGACGAGTCGGGTCACGCTCAGGCCCTGTTCCCCGGCCTGGTCTCCATCGGCACCGACCAGACCGGGCGGGTCCTCGTGGATCTCGAGGCCGCCCACGGCGTGATCTCCGTGACCGGCCCGCAGACCATGATCACCGCAGTGCTGTCCGCCATGGCCATGGAACTGGCCACCAGCCGCTGGTCCGACCGGATGCGCATCACGCTGGCCGGGTTCGGTGACGACCTGACCGCGCTGGCGCCGGACCGGATCACCGCGGTACCCACCCTGGACGAGGCCCTCCCTGCCCTGGAAGCGCACGCCGCGGACGTGGCCGGGGCCATGGCCGCCTCGGGGGTGAGCTCCGTGCTGGAAGGCCGCTCATTCGGCGCCGACCCGGAGGCCTGGGAACCGCACTACCTGATCAGCGCGGTACCGCCCAGCCCGCGGGACCGCAGCCGGCTGCTCGCGCTGACCAGGGTCAGCCGCGCGGCCGCGGCCAGCTACGTGGTCGCCGGGGATGTCCCCGGCGCCGCCTGGGCCTGGGAGGTCACGCCAGAAGGCCGGCTGCTGGCCCGGGGGCTCGGTTTCGACGTGCAGGCCCAGCACGTCCCGGCCCGGCAGCACGAAGCCGTGGTCGGCCTGTTCACGGCGGCGGCCCAGCGGGAGGGTGTGCCACTCGGCCCGCCGCCCGCCCACGCGGCCCCGCCCCAGCAACTGCAACCCGGGAGTGTGCTGCCAGTGGAAATCACCATCCTGGGCCCGGCGTCGGTCCGGGCGCCCGGTGTCCTCGAACCCGACCGGGCCCCCCTGGTCACCGAGCTCGTGGTCTATCTGGCCACGCATCCCGGCGGGGTGCACCCCAACGTGCTGAGCGCAGCCATCTGGCCCCGGGGAGTGGCCGCCGAGGTCCGGGACGCGGCCGTGGCCCGGGCCACCGACTGGCTCGGCACGGACAGCATCGGGCGGCCGCACCTGGCTGCGGACGCGTCCGGGCGGCTCCGGCTCGGCACCGGGGTCCGGGTGGACTGGCAGGTGTTCCAGGCCCTGGCCGGGCACGCGGAGCTGGTCGCCCCGGTCAGCGGGGAGGAAGCGGACTACCTGGCCCGCGCGCTGGACCTGGTGCGGGGCCAGCTGCTCGGGGGTGATCTGCCGGGGGGCCGGCCGCCTGGGCGGTACGCCTGGCTGGCCACCGACGACCTCGAGTATGAGGTCACGGCGCGGGTCGCCGACGCCGCCCACCGGCTGGCCGGGCTCCGCTCAGCCGGCGATGACCCGGAGGGGGCCATGGACGCCGCCCGGGCCGGGCTGCGGCTGGCCTTCGACGACGAGCTGCTCTGGCGCGACCTGCTCCGGGCGGCGCACCAGACCGGGGAGGACGGCTTGCTCCGCGCGGTGGTGGACGAACTGTGCGCCCGGACCGCCCTGGATGAGGTTCTCCCCCGGATGGCCCCCGAAACCGAGGCCCTCATCGACGACCTTTATCCCTCCTGGCGCTCCACCGTGCCCTGAGCGGGTGCTGCCGGGGCTGGTGAGAGGCCACCGGCGGGTGTCCCCGGCCCTGGAGGGATGTCCCAGCCCTGGGCGGGCCCGTCAGCCGGGGCCGTCAGCCGGGCCGGGGGCGAGCCAGGTGTCGATGCCGGCCAGCAGGCGGCGCGCCACCGACGGCGGGGCGGCCGAGCCGCGCACGGACATCCGCGCCACCTCGGCCAGGTCCGTGTCGGACAGCCCGTGGGCCAGCCGGGCGATCTCGTACTGCGCGGCCAGCCGCGACCCGAACAGCAGCGGGTCGTCCGCCCCCAGGGCCACCGGGACGCCTTCAGCCAGCAGCCCCTCCAGCGGCACCTCCCCTGGATCCGAGGCGACTCCCAGGGCCACGTTGGAGGCCGGGCAGACCTCCAGTGTGATCTTGCTGGCGGCGAGCCGCTTGACGAGCTCGGGGTCGCTCACCGCGGCCACACCGTGCCCGATCCGGTCCGCGTGCAGCTCATCCAGGCAGGCCCGGACGCTGGCCGGGCCGCACAGCTCGCCGCCGTGCGGGGTCAGCAGCAGGCCTGAGCGGGCCGCGATCCGGAACGCCGGGGCGAACTCACCCGCCGCGCCGCGCCGCTCGTCGTTGCTCAGCCCGAACCCGACCACCCCGCGCCCGGCGTACTGCGCGGCGAGGCGGGCCAGCGTCCGGGACTCCAGCGGGTGCTTGGTCCGGTTGGCCGCGATGATGACGCCGATGCCGACCCCGGTCGCGGTGGCCGCGGCGTGCGCGGCATCCAGCACCAGTTCCACGGTGGGGGTCAGGCCGCCGAACCGCTGCCCGTAGCCCGACGGGTCGATCTGGATCTCCAGCCACCCCGACCCCTCGGCCCGCTCGTCCTCCGCCGTCTCCCGCAGCAGCCGGTACACGTCCTCCGGGGTACGCAGCACCGACCGGGCCGTGTCGTACAGCCGCTGGAAGCGGAACCAGCCCCGCTCGTCGGCGGCGGACAGGTGCGGGGGCCAGGCGGCGGTCAGCGCCTCCGGCAGCCGGATCCCGTGTTTGTCCGCCAGCTCGACCAGCGTGGCGTGCCGCATGGCCCCGGTGAAGTGCAGGTGCAGGTGCGCCTTGGGCAGGGCCGCCAGCGGCCGGATCGGCTCGGCTGGCGGCCGCGTCATCCCTGCACTCTCCCCTCTCCGTGCACCACCCTCAGTGGCACCACACGTCGGTGCGGCCAAACTTCAGCGAGCCTCGCTGAGCAGCTTGCCCATCCGGCTGATCCCCTCGACCAGGTCGTCGTCACCGAGCGCGCAGGAAAGCCGGAAATAACCCGGGGTCCCGAACGCCTCGCCGGGCACCACGGCCACGTCCGCGTGCTCCAGGATCAGCTCGGCCAGCTCACCCGAGCTGGACGGCCGGGTCCCCGCGATCTCCTTGCCCAGCACGCCCTTGACCGACGGGTAGCAGTAGAACGCGCCCTCGGGCAGCGGGCAGACCACCCCGGGGATCTCGTTCAGCATCGCGGTCATGGTCTGCCGCCGCCGGTCGAACGCGGCGCGCATCTCGGCCACCGCGGCCAGGTCGCCGGACACGGCCTCCAGCGCGGCCGCCTGGGCCACGTTGCACACGTTCGAGGTGGCGTGGGACTGCAGGTTGGACGCGGCCTTGATCACGTCCAGCGGGCCGATCATCCAGCCCACCCGCCAGCCGGTCATGGCGTACGTCTTGGCCACGCCGTTGAGCACCACGCAGGTGTCCGCGACTTCGGGCGCCATCACGGGCACGGACGAGAACCGCGCGTCCCCGTAGACCAGATGCTCGTAGATCTCGTCGGTGACGACCCAGAGGCCGTGCCCGGCGGCCCAGCGGCCGATCTCGGCCACCTGCTCCGGCGGGTACACCGCGCCGGTCGGGTTGGAGGGCGATACGAACAGCACCACCTTGGTCCGGCTGGTGCGGGCCGCCTCCAGGTCCGGCACGGTGGTCAGGTAGCCGGTCTGCTCGTCGGTCATCACCGGCACCGGCACCCCGCCGGCCAGCGTGATGGACTCCGGGTAGGTGGTCCAGTACGGGGTGGGCATGAGCACCTCGTCCCCGGGGTCCAGCAGCGTGGCGAACGCCTCGTACACGGCCTGCTTGCCGCCGTTGGTGATCAGCACCTGGGCCGCGCTGACCTGGTAGCCGGAGTCCCGCGCGGTCTTGGCCGCGACCGCCTCACGGAGCTCGGGCAGCCCGGGCGCGGGCGTGTACTTCTGGAACCGGGGGACGGCGCACGCCCGCTGGGCGGCCTCGACGATGTAGCCGGGGGTGGGGAAGTCGGGCTCGCCCGCCCCGAACCCGATGACCGGCCGGCCGGCCGCCTTGAGCGCCTTGGCCTTGGAGTCCACGGCGAGGGTGGCGGATTCGGCGATCGCGGAGACCCGGGCCGAGATGCGCGGATGATCTGAAGTCATGCCTACCATGGTGGCACTCCACGGATAGTGACCGCATCGCGATTACCGGTCAGCGGGCGAGCCGCGATGGCCCGGGGCGGGCAGATTCGCCCGGTCCGGTCAGATGGTTCGACGGCGGGCCCCGGGCAACGTAGACTTCATCAACTGGTGGTGGTCCGCCCGGGTGACGGCTGCGCTCCTGCACGGGATCGTGGTGGTGCCCGGGAGGCAGTAGGGCAGTAGCTCAATTGGCCAGAGTCCCGGTCTCCAAAACCGGTGGTTGGGGGTTCGAGTCCCTCCTGCCCTGCGAGAGCGGTCCGCGTCCGACGCGGACCGGTGGTATCAGCTAGTACACCGATCAGCGTTGCTTCAGGTGAGGACATGGCGACTCAGACGCGTGGCGAGGTCTCCAAGGGCCGGGCGAAGCCCGGGGGCCCGGCTAAGGACAGCCGGACCTCTCCCGCGCTCTTTATCCGTCAGATCATCGCCGAACTGCGCAAGGTGATCTGGCCGACCCACAAGGAGCTGATTACCTACACGACCGTGGCACTGTCCTTCCTGCTCGTCATGATCGCGATTGTGACCGCCCTGGACTACGGGTTCACCAAGCTGGTCTTCGCGGTCCTGGGCTGAGCCGCCAGGCAGGTCACAGCGGGCAGGTGGCGGCACGGAGGTTAGTGGTACCGGGCCTTGCGGAACCGTAGGTAATACGGGTCCACGACACCGGGATTTCGGTGCCGGGGTGCCCAGCAGCCGGGCGCGGCACCGGGGGTTCGCAGCACCGGGTTGCGGGGCCGGGCAGCCGCCGCAGTCATGCGGGGGTGGGCGGCGCCAGGGCAGGGTCCTGGTGCCGGTCCCGCCGGGAGAACCCGGTGCCAAGGAGAAGCGGAGAGAAAGAGCTATCGTGTCCGAGTTCCAAGTGCACGTCGGTGATCAGGTCGAGGATCTGGCCGGCACAGACGTTTCAGCCGATGAGGCAGCCGGCCAGCCGGGCGGCGAGGCCGCGGCCGGGGCTGCGCCGTCCGGCGACGACGCCGCCGTGAGCGAGGCCGCCACGACCGGGGATGCCCCGGACGACGAGGGCGCCACCGGGGATGAAACCGCGCCCGAGGACAGTGCGGCCACCGAGGCCGGTACCGCCGACGCCGAGGCCGCCGACGACGAGACCACGACGGCCGACGGCGACGCCGGCGCAGCCGATGGTGAGGCCGAGGCGCCGGAGGACGACGACCCGGTGGCCCTGTTCAAGGCGGAGCTCCGGCTCCAGCCGGGCGACTGGTACGTGGTGCACTCCTACGCGGGCTACGAGAACCGCGTGAAGGCGAACCTGGAGAGCCGCACCCAGTCGCTGAACATGGAGGACTACATCTACCAGATCGAGGTCCCCGTCCATGAGGTGACCGAGATCAAGCAGGGCAAGCGGCAGCAGGTCTCGGAGAAGGTCCTGCCCGGCTACATCCTGGTCCGGATGGACCTCACCGACCAGTCCTGGGCCGCCGTCCGGAACACGCCCGGCGTGACCGGCTTCGTCGGCCTGTCCAGCCGTCCCTCGCCGCTCAGCCTGGACGAGGTGGCCTCGCTGCTCGCCCCCGAGCCCGAGGAGAAGGCCGCGCAGACCGAGGCGGTGCGCCGGTCCTCCGTGGAATACGAGGTCGGCGAGTCCGTTACGGTGATGGATGGCCCGTTCGCCACGCTGCCCGCGACGGTGAACGAGATCAACCCCGACACCCAGAAGCTCAAGGTGCTCGTGTCCATCTTCGGCCGGGAAACCCCGGTCGAGCTCTCCTTCGACCAGGTCTCCAAGCTTTAGGCCTGGCCGGACTGATCCGCTCCAGCAGGAAAAGGAACCGTACAGA
>JAOPYP010000651.1 GCA_025964635.1 Actinomycetes bacterium
GGACAACGGTATGTCGCTCACATAGCGGCCAACCGGCCGCGGCGGGAGATTCTTCCGGTCCCGGGTGAGCCGGAGATCACATCGGCGCCTTGTGGGCCAGCCAGACGGCCTGGAGGATCTGCATCCCAGGGGTGATCAGGCCGACCGTGCGCACTCCCCGGCCCGGGGCGGCGGCCGACCAGACACCGAGGGCCGTGGCGGACTGCATGAGCAGCTGGGTACCGGACGGGTTCCAGGCCAGCGGCTGCCAGCCGCGCGGCAGCGGCTTCCGCCCGGCGTCGGGGTAGAGCAGTTCGGCCCGGTGCGCCGGGAACGCGACGGCCAGCGCGGGCGCGTGATGCCCCCAGGCCAGCAGGGAGGGAATCGCGGCGACCCCGGTGCTGAGCGTGGTGACCTGCCCGTCCCGGTAGATCAGCACGCTCGGCCGGCGGCCGCCCTGCGGGCCGGTCCAGCCCTCGATGGCGATCTGGCCGTGCGGCCCGAACACCGGGCCGTCCAGCGGGCGGCGCTGCCGGTACACGACCGCGGCCCGGCTGGTGAACGAGGGCTGGGTCCAGATCGAAAAGTCCGTCACCCGGTGGGCTCCGGACTCGGTGGGCGGGGTGACATAGCCGATAGTCCCGTTGCCGCTGATATCGGGCGAGCTGCCCTGGATGATCGGGCCCTGGTGGTGGTGGCGCAGCCACGACAGGCCGTGCCCGGTCCACCGGGCCAGCCGGTCAGTCCCGTCCGCGGCGTTGGCCACGATGATGCCCGCGGCCGATGCGGCCAGCGCGTCGATCCCGTGACCGGGGGGATTGTGGGTGAGCTGGGTGACGGCCCGGCCCGGCACGACTTCCCACACGTTCAGGCTGCCCAGGGTCCGGCCGGCGAGCAGGTAGTAGGCCCCGGCGGGCAGTTTGGCCGCCGTGCCCGCAGGCAGCGGCCGCCCGGGGATGGCCGGCGCCCCGGTCGCGGGGGCGGCCGACGCGGACGGGTTCGGCGACGCGGTGCTGGCCGCCGGGCTGGTCCGTGCAGGCGCGGCGGACCCGGCCGGCGACTGGACGCTCGCCGAGACGGCACGCCCAGTACAGCCTGCGGCTGCCAGGGCCAGCAGGCAGGCGGCCAACGGGGCACTAACCCATCTACCCACACCAGATCCCGCGAGTAGTAGAAACGGAGACCGGCGCAGGACGCCGCCGCTGCCTGCGGCCGGTTAAAGCCAAGGTATCAGCGGGGGAAACGTATCGCCGCCTCGTGTCCGACCCATGCGCTGTGACCTGGGCCTCAACGCGCCGGACCCGATGACCGGCGCAACTACGCGGCGGCGGCACTGCCCGGCTTCGCCGTCTGCAGCGGGAAGGACGCCGTGGACGGGGGCACCGAGGCCGGGCTGACGAACCTGCTGCCCTCCGGGCCGGCCTGCACGGCCATGCCCAGGGCGCTGCCCCGTACCAGTTTCTTCCAGCTCAGGAACCACACGGTCCAGCCGTTGCCCCAGATGCCGGCGCGCGGGCTGCCCGTGATCATGACCGGATCGCCGGGATTCTCCATCTGGTAGTAGGTCTGGGCGTCGGCGGGCGGCATGTTCACGCATCCGTGGCTCACGTTCACCGCTCCCTGCTCACCCACGGACCAGTACGCGTCGTGCAGGTAGTCACCGCTCCAGGTGAAGCGGACCGACCAGGGCACCTCCAGGCTGTAGCCGGGGCCGGTCATCAGGACCGGATTACCCTTGTCGATGGTCAGGTACGTGCCGTCCGGCGTATCGTCCCCGGGCCGGCCGGTGCTGATCGGCCAGGTGTAGAGCAGGTGGCCGTTCCGGTAGACATGCATGTGGTGGGTGGCCGTGCTCGCCGTGACGATCAGCGACCTGCCGATCCGGAACGTCTGGGTCAGGTCGTGCCGGTCATAGACCCCCGGCGCGCCCTCCACCCCGTTCAGGTGGGCGTCCACGCTCACGGTGGTGTGCGGGGGCCAGTAGTTCTGCGGCCGGAAGTACAGGGTCTCGTTCCCGTCCCAGTACCAGGCGCCGGTCACCGGCCGCGAGGTGCGCAACTGGACGGAGCGCTCCACCGCGGCCCGGTTCCTGATCGGGTGGCTGAAGGTCAGGATCACCGGCATCCCGACCCCGAAGGTCTGGCCGTACCCCTCGTAGATGTGGGCCCTGAACGTGTGATCGGGCGCGAGAGTCCGGAACGAGGTCGTCCTGGTGACCGGGCGGCCCGCGGAATCCACGGTTGTCGCGGTGACGGTGTAGTCCTGGGCCGGGTGCAGCGCCCAGGTGCTGTGCCAGGTGGCCCGCGTGCGGCTGGTGTCCGCGGTCAGCGTGCCCCCGACCGAGGCCCCCTGCGTGCTGACCTGGACGCTGCGGATCCGGCTGCCGGCGTGGGCGGTGACCGTGATGGGAGCCTGCGGGCTCACACCCGGGCTGCCGCCCGGCGGCGAGATGGTGGGCGGGGCGCTGCGGGCCCCGGGCCGGGCGGCGCTGCCCGCCGTCTGGCCACCCCCTCCCGAGCAGGCCGCGATGAGCAGGCACGCGCCCGCGGCGCCCGCCAGCCAGCCTTTCCGGCCTCGATATGAACCGCTGATCCCCCGGATTCCCCGCACGCTGAGCCTCACGTAACTCGGGGCGGGGCCGCCGGGCCACACGCCCGGCGGTCCCGCTCAAGTGGATGATTCCCGTGTCATCCGCCCCGGCCGGCCCGGGAGAGCGGGGCGCCCGAAATGGTGCCGAGAAGGGCTAATGCCCGCCGGAAAGGAGCGGATGAGTGGCTTTGCCAGCCATCTCTGGCGGTTCTGCCCGGACGGTTGCCGGGCGAAACGGTGCCGGCACTGGTCAGCGGCCGGGCCGGGCGTTGTGCAGCACCTGCACCCGGCCGCGAACCAGCCGATGCGGCGCCCGGCGACGCACGCCGGGAACTCCTCGTCACGCGGTGGCCGGGGCATGCGCAGCTCCTCATCCCTCCATCCGGGACGCGCCCCGGGCGGGTTGCCCGGAACCCGGATACCGTGGGCCCGGTGAGCGACTGGGCGCAGATCCGGGCCGGCACCGCGCTGTACGAGGATGAGGCGGCGCTGGTGCTGAACAAGCCGGCCGGCCTCGCGGTCATGGGCGAGCGGCACGACACCGACCTGGTCCGGCTGGCCGAGGAGGCGGGCGAGAAGCTGTACCCGGCCCACCGGATCGACAAGGTGACCTCCGGGGCCCTGCTGCTGGCCAAGGACCTGCGCCTGCACGGCGATCTGACCCGCCAGTTCAACCGGCGCACCGTGGACAAGGTCTATCTGGCCATCACCGCAACCACCGGGCTGCCCGGCCGCGGCACGATCGAGCTGCCGCTCAGCGTCGGGCGCAAGAACCGGGTCCGGGTCGCGGCCAACCGCGCCGCGATCGCCTACGACCCGGCCGACTCCCGCTGGTCGGTCCCGGCGGATCAGCAGTTCGAGGAGATCCGGACCTACCCGTCCGTCAGCACGTTCCTGACCGTGGCCGGCGACGAGGGGCACACGCTGCTCGCGGTCAGCCCGGTGTCCGGGCGCCGGCACCAGATCCGGGTGCACCTGGCCTGGATCGGCCATCCCATCGAGGGCGACCCGCTGTTCGATAAGTCAGCCACTGGCCGGACACTGCTGCACTCGTGGCGGCTGGGGTTCGACGCGGCCTGGGCGGCCGGCCGGCGCATCGAGGTCGAGGCGCCACCCGGGCCCGACTTCTGGGCGGCCCTGCCGGCGGGTGAGGTCCCGCTCCCCGGCTGGGACGCCATCCACGGCAACTGACCCAGGGCGCCTCAGGCCGGCGGCGGGCCGAGGAAGATGCAGAACGGATGCCCGGCCGGGTCAGCGTAGACGCGCAGCGGCTCGTCCGGGTCGCCGGACCGGTCCCCGATCAGCCGGGCCCCGAGGGCCAGCGCCCGCTCGTGCGCCGCGGCGAGCTCATCCGCCGTCGTCACGTACAGGTCGAGGTGCATCTGCTGCGGCACCGGGCCGCCCGGCCAGGTCGCCTCGGTCAGCTGCGGCACCTGCTGGAAGGCGATGCGGACCGCCCCCGCGGCGTCCAACAGGACCAGCCAGTCCTGGCCTGCGGGGTCCGGCTCGCCCGGGGCCGGGAGCTCATCGCCGGGCCGGTACTGCCAGCCCAGCAGCTGCCGGTAGAACTCGGCCAGCTGCCTCGCGTCGGTACCGTCCAGGACCACCTGCCGGAAGAGCGGGTACCCCCGCCCTGCGCCTGCATGCTCTGCCGCCACGCGCGCTTCGTACCCGGGCCGGTGTCGAGTATCCACGGCCGGCTCCGACGTCTCCGGCGAATGGCCCGCCGGGCCGCGAAGGAGAGGAGCACCACCAATGCTTATCAAGTCCCGCATGGGCGTCAGCGCCGACGGATTCGTGGGCACCCCAGAGGGCGTCCCCACGCTCGCCATCATGCCCGGCTTCGAGCCGGCCGTCTCGCACGGCTACCCCGAGTTCATCGAGGGCTGTGACGCGGTCGTCATGGGCCGCTCCACGTTCGTGCCCGCACTGGGGTCACCGCAGTGGCCGTGGCCCGGTTTGCAGGTTTACGTGCTGACGTCGAGCCCGCTCCCGGCGGGCACCCCGGAGCATGTGATCGCCGGGCGGCAGGGCCCGGCGGACCTGCTCGCCCGGCTGCGGGCCCGCGGGTCGGACGGCGACGTCCACCTGGTCGGCGGCCCGCGGACCATCCGCGCGTTCCACGAACTCGGGGCGCTGGACCGGCTGGAGCTGGTGGTGCTGCCGGTCCTGCTCGGGGAGGGGCGGCCGCTGTCGCCCCCGGGCGCGTCCCCCGTGCCGCTGACGCTGGTGCGCGGGGACCGGATCTTCCCGGACGGCTCGGCTGAGCTCGTCTACACGACGACGTGAGCGATGCGGGGATGCTGGCCCGGTAGCCCGGCTCGCGCAGCCGCGGCGGGGGCTCCTGGCCCAGGCGCTGGCGGAGGTGCTCGATACCGCGTTCGTGCCCGCGGGCCGCACGCCCGGGTCACCCGGGCCCGGCCAGGCCGGGTACCGCCTCCCCCCCGCGGTGCGGCCGCGCGTGGCCGGCTGGCGGGTCGCGATCGTCGACGGCGCCACGCCACCCTCCCCAGCCAGGTCTGGCCGGCCGCCCACTGCCCGCTGTGCATCACCGGCATCCCGCTCACCGCCCTGGGACGCGGCTAGCTGACCAGGTCGCGGGCCTGCATCCGGGTCTGGTGCGGCTCGCCGGGTGGTTCTTCCACGCCGAAGCTGAGGATCCGGGTGGGATGGATCCGGATCAGGGGGCCGCCGTCCGCGCCGTCGTCGAGGGCCTCCGCGGTGCCCCGGATCTCCAGGAACCGCACCCGCCACGGATCGGCGGAGGCGATGTCGTCCACCACGAGCGCGGCGTGGCCGTTGCGGCGGACGTTACGGAACTTCTGGCTGGAGGTCAGGTTGAAGCCGGTCACGTCGATTGTGCCGAGGCCCGGGTTGACGTGGAACCCGACGGGCTTGACCTGAGGGCTGCCGTCCGGCTGGATGGTAGCCAGCCGGCCGAGCGGCTGGCTGCCGAGGTAGACCTGTTCGGCGTCGGTGAAGGCCATCTCCTGCTCCCGTTCGGTATGACTGGGCGCTCCGCCTCCCGGCCGGCTGGTGCGGGCGGATGGCTCGGTGAGCGGGCGGCTCAGCTCACAGGCTAGAACCTGAACGGAGCTTGAGGTCAAGGGCAGCGCGGGCAACGCACGCAGCTGCCGCCCGGGTCCAGTCCCGGCCCGGTCCCAGCCGCGCCGGTGCATGCTGATGGCCAGCCGCGGATAGTGATGAGTGCACAATTCCGGGGCCGGGGCGCACACTGAGACCGACGGCCGCCCCCGACCGGAACAAGGTGATCCCGATGACCGCCCAGGACGCCGTGCCCCTCGAGGGGCTGCCCGACAGCTCCCGCCAGCGGCCCCCGGGCGGCGCCGAACGCTTCTCCCCGTACCCGCCGATCGCCGACTACGCGTTCCTTTCTGACTGCGAGGCCACCGCGCTCGTGGCCCCGAGCGGGTCCGTCGAATGGATGTGCCTGCCGGCCATGGACAGCCCGAGCGTCTTCGGCACGCTCCTGGACCGGGACGCCGGATGGTTCCGTTTCGGCCCCGATGACGTGGACGTGCCCGCCGACCGGCGCTACCTGCCGGGGACCCTGGTGCTGGAGACCAGCTGGGATTGCGGCGAAGGGTGGATCATCGTGCGCGACTGCCTGGTGATGGGACCCTGGCTGCACGAGAACCCGGAAGGCTGCTCGCATGTCCGGCCGCCCACCGACTACGACGCCGAGCACATGCTGCTGCGCACCGTGCGCTGCGTGGATGGCCAAGCCCAGCTCACGCTGGACTGCCATCCCGCATTCAACTATGGCCGCCAGCGCGCGCGGTGGAGGCACACGGACCGCGGTTACGGCCAGGCCGTCATCGACCCGGCCGGCAGCGACCTGGTGCTCACGCTGACCTCCGATATCCGCCTCGGGCTGGACGGGTCGGGTGTACGGGCCCGGACGATGCTCAAGGAGGGCGATACCCGTTTCTGCGCCCTGACCTGGGGCAGCCGCGTCCCCGCCGACTACGAGGATGCCTACGCGCGGCTGGTGTGGACCGCGCATCACTGGCAGCACTGGCTGGCCCGCGGGCGGTTGCCCGACCATCGCTGGCGGGGCTATCTCGCCCGCAGCGCGCTGACCCTCAAGGGGCTGACGTTCGCGCCCACCGGGGCCATCGCCGCGGCGGCGACCACGTCCCTGCCGGAAACTCCGGGTGGCGGGCGGAACTGGGACTACCGCTACAGCTGGATACGTGACGCGACCTTCGCTCTGTGGGGCCTGTACACGCTGGGCTTCGAATGGGAGGCGAACGACTATTTCGCGTTCATCTGCGACCTCGTGGAACGGGACGGGAACGACCTCCAGATCGTGTACGGCATCGACGGGCGGCGCGACCTCGACGAGCACGTGCTGGAGCATCTGGATGGCTACCAGGGTGCACGGCCGGTGCGCATCGGCAACGCCGCCTACCAGCAGGCTCAGCATGACGTCTGGGGCGTGGTGCTCGACTCGCTGTACCTGCACGCCAAGTCCCGGGACCGGCTCGACGAGCGCGTCTGGGGCGCCGCGCGGCAGCAGGTAGAGCAGGCGCTGCTGCACTGGCGCGACCCTGACCGGGGTATCTGGGAGGTCCGCGGCGAGCCGAAACACTTCACGTCGTCCAAGCTGATGTGCTGGGTGGCGCTCGATCGCGGAGCCCGGCTGGCCGTAATCCGCGAGGACCGGGACCTGGCCCGCGCGTGGCGGAAGGCGGCCGACGAGATCCACGCCGATATCTGCGCGAACGCGCTCGACGAGCGGGGCGTGTTCTGCCAGCACTACGACACCACCGCGCTCGACGCGTCACTCCTGCTGATGCCGTTGCTGCGGTTCCTGCCCCCCGGCGACCCGCGGATCCGCGACACGGTGCTGACCATCGCCGATGAGCTCACCGCCGACGGCCTGGTGCTCCGGTACCAGGTGGATGAGACCGACGATGGGGCCGCAGGCGAAGAAGGCACGTTCACGATCTGCTCGTTCTGGCTGGTTTCCGCGCTGGCCGAGATCGGCGAGCACCAGCGCGCCCGCGACGTGTGCGAGAAGGTTCTCTCCTACGCCAGCCCGCTGCTGCTGTACGCCGAGGAGATCGACCCGCGGTCCGGCCGGCACCTGGGCAATTTCCCGCAGGCCTTCACGCACCTGGCCCTCATCAATGCGGTCATGCACGTGGTGCGGGACGAGCACGCTGCGCGGCGGATGGCGCTGGGCCGCGACATCGCGGACGGCGAGGACACGTATTCTTGATCATCAGTCGCCGGACCACGTCGTGACGGGAACGGGCAGCTGGAGGTACACATCGGGTGTTCAGGCTGGACCAGGAGGCGGAAGCTGCGGTGCGGGAGCGTCTTGGCCTTCCGGAGGCCGACGCGTTCCTGGCCCGCCTGGAACAGCTGTCCTTCGATATAGCCGGCCCGCTCGAGCAGGTCTACGGCGGTGTGGCTGACACCACCCGGCTCGCGACCGGGCTGGTGCTCGACGCGCTGGATGCGGCGGCCGCGCGCCCCGCGCCGCTGCGGCTCCTGGACCGGCGCCGCGAGATCGATCCCGGGTGGTTCCAGCGGTCCCGGATGATCGGCTACGTCTGCTACGCCGACCGGTTCGCGGGCTCGCTGCGCGGCGTCCGGGAGCACCTGGACTATCTGGCCGAACTCGGGGTCACCTACCTGCATCTGATGCCGTTGCTGCAGCCCAGGGACGGGGACAGCGACGGCGGCTACGCCGTGGCGGACTACGGTGCGGTGGACCGGCGGCTGGGCACCATGGCCGACCTGGAGGTGCTCGCGGCCGAATTGCGCGGGCGCGGCATCGCGCTGTGCATCGACCTGGTCCTCAACCACACCGCGCGCGAGCACGAATGGGCCCGTAAGGCGCTGGCCGGGGATCCCGCCTGCCGCGAGATGTACCTGATCTACCCCGACCGCACCGGGCCCGACGCCTACGAGGCCACCCTGCCCGAGGTCTTCCCGGACACCGCCCCCGGCAGCTTCACCGAGGTGCCCGGGCCCGGCTGGGTGTGGACCACGTTCCACGACTACCAATGGGACCTGAACTACGCGAATCCCGCGGTCTTCCGGCACATGCTCGCGACCATGCTCACGCTGGCCAACCGCGGCGTCGATGTGCTGCGGCTGGACGCGGCACCGTTCTTGTGGAAACGGGCCGGCACGGACAGCCAGAATCAGCCCGAGGCGCATCTGCTGCTCCAGGCGTTCCGCGCGCTGACCCGGCTGGCCGCGCCGGGCCTGGTGCTCAAGGCCGAGGCGATCGTCGGCCCGGAGATGCTGGTGCAGTACCTCGGCGCGCACGACCGCTATCAGCCCGAGTGCGACCTGGCTTACGACAACCAGCTCATGGTGATGCTCTGGTCGACCCTGGCCACCCGGGACGTGCGCCTGGCGGAGCACGCGCTGGCCCGCCGCCGCCCGGCACCGGCGCCGACCTCATGGGTTTCCTACCTGCGCTGCCATGACGACATCGGGTGGGCTGTCTCCGATGCCGACGCCGCGGCCGTGGGACTCGGCGGCTTCGAGCACCGCCGCTTCCTCAACGAGTTCTTCGCGGGCCGTTTCCCCGGGTCGTTCGCGCGGGGTGCCGTGTTCCAGGAAAACCTGATGACCGGGGACGCGCGGATTTCCGGCATGGCCGCCTCGCTGTGCGGCATCGAGAGCGCGGCGGCCGCCGGTGATGAGGCCGAGCTGACGCTGGCCCTCAGGCGGCTGGAGTGCCTGTACGCGGTGGTCTTCTCGTTCGGCGGGATCCCGCTCATCTACATGGGTGACGAACTGGCCCTGCCGAACGACCCCGGGTGGGCGGACGACCCGGCGCACGCGCATGACAACCGGTGGATGCACCGGCCGCGGATGGACTGGGGCCGCGCGGCCCGGCGCCGCGACCCGGCCAGCGTGGAAGGCCGGGCGTTCGCGGCGCTGCGGAGCCTGGCCCACGCCCGGCGGCAACTGCTGGCCCTGCGCTCGGGCGGGACCACGGAGATCCTGCCGGCCGGGAACCAGAGCGTGCTGGCCTACCGCCGGGCGCACCCGCGCAGTGCCCCGTTCCTGTCCCTCACCAACTTCAGCGATGCCAGCCAGTCCGTCGACGCGGGCCTCATCGCCCGGGCCGGCCTGCGGCACCCCCGGCTGGCCCACGCGAGCACCGCAGCAGGCGCGGAGGCGCCCCCGCTGGAGCTGGCCCGCATCGAGCTGGACCCCTGGAGCTTTGCCTGGCTCACCGGGACCTGACTCGCCGCCGGGTCAGGCCGGCGAACGCCGCCTCATCCGGGGGAACGCAGGACCGCGGCCGTGGCCGCGTCGGCGGGGTAGAACGCCTCGATGGCCAGCTCGGCCACGGTCACGTCGGTCGCGGTGCCGACCACCGCGCTGATGCTCACCAGCGAGAGTTCCTGGCCGCCGCGCCGGTAGCGCAGCGGCAGCACGACCCCGGCGGGCGAGGTGACCTCGGCCATCCCGCCCGGGTAGCCGAGCAGCTCATCGCGAAGCTCCCGCAGCCGCTGGTCCGCGAGGGCCTGGGCCCGGTGCTGCAGCTGGGTCAGCAGGTGGCCGCGCCACTCGGCGAGGTTGGCGATCCGGGGCGCCATCCCGTCCGGGTGCAGAGCCAGCCGGAGCACGTTCACCGGTGGCTCCAGCAGCCAGGCGGCGCACCCGTCGGTGAGCACGGCAACGCCCGCGTTGCCGTCGAGCAGTTCCCACCAGCGGTCGACCAGGACCGCGGGGTACGGCTCGTGCCCGGCCAGCACCTGGCGCAGGGCGTCGCGGACACCCGCCAGCTCCGGCTCGCCCAGCCCGTGCTCCGGGTACGCCGGGGCGTAACCGCCGGCCAGCAGTAGCGTGTTCCGCTCCCGGAGCGGTACCTCGAGCTGCTCGGTCAGCCGCAGGATCATGGCCGGTGTCGGCCGCGAGCGGCCCGTCTCCACGAAGCTGAGGTGGCGCGCGGACACCTCGGCCCGGATGGCCAGGTCGAGCTGGCTGATCCGGCGCCGCTCGCGCCATTCGCGCAGCATCTCGCCCACGGGACGGGTGCCCGGCCGGGGCCAGGTCATGGTCGCCATGATCCTGACGCTAGCGGCCCGCCCGCCGCACCGCGATTACCTCCCAGGTCATGACCGCGCATGACCTCCCGCGTAATCGACACCGGCGCGGACCGGCCCGCAGGATGGGCCCGGCCAGACAGTTTCCAACCACACGGGCCCAGCCACACAGGTCCAGCCACACGGCCCGGGCCACACCCGGCCGGACCCAGTCACGAAAGGGATTCCCGATGAACGACCTGATCACCCGCTACCTCGACTGCTGGAACGAGACCGACCCGGCGGCCCGGCGCAAGCTGATCGACGGCACCTGGGCCGCGGACGCCAGCTACATCGACCCGCTGGCCGAGGCACACGGCCGGGATGCCATCGACGCGACCATCGCCGCCGTGCAGGGCCAGTTCCCCGGCTTCGTGTTCTCCCTGGCCGGGCCGGTCGACGCGCACCACCAGCAGGCCCGCTTCACCTGGGGCCTGGGTCCCGGCGGCGCCGAACCGCTGGTCGTCGGCTTCGACGTGGCGGTCACCGACGAGGCCGGCCAGATCGCCACCGTCCTCGGATTCCTGGACAAGGTCCCCGGCTGACCGCATCATCGCTCCCGCAGCCGTCCGGCGAGGACCCGGGCCAGCCCGGCGTGGGCCGTCGGCTCCGTGTCGATGAGCCACCGGGAGTCCTCGCTGGACCGCCGGAGCAGCCGGCCCGGCTCGGCCCACATCACGGTGGCCAGCATCGTGTAGCCGTAGCCGCCGCCCCAGTCGCGGGCGGCGAGCCCGCCGACATGGTCCCCGGGGCTGGCGGTGCGGATCAGCCGGCCGTCGATGACCACGTCGAACGTTCCTGGCCGCGGTCAGCGGGACCACGCCGGCCCTGCGGCACGCCGGCCAGGTCGCCTCGGACTGGGTCGACGCCGACGTAACCCGCTAGGCCGGACGGCCGACAGTGGGTCCCGCCGAACGCGCCGAGCTAGAGGTGCAGGCAGATGTTCTCCAACGCGTCCACCCCGCCGATGATCCCGGCCACCGGGGCCAAGACCCCGATCACCTGCCTGACCCGTACGCGCAGACGCCTCAGTCCACCCCGATCTTGAACCGGATTTCTGCCCAGCTCGTCCTGCAGCTCGACGACGGCTTCCATAGCGTCCTCGTGATCGGCCGTGGGGACCTGCACCCCGGCCAGGCGCTCCCGCGCCCTGCTGAGCTCATCCTGCAACTGCTGTATCAACGGGTTTTGCGGTGCATTCACCGTGGTCGCTGACACCTGGCTGTCGGTAAACGTCCCACCAGTGACTATGCTCCCGGTGCCGCGAATAATGTTTCGCTGGCTTCCGGGGATTCCCTCATACTTAGGCATCGTCTATTCCTCTGGTCACTTGTCCGGCCCATCGCCGCCCGGCTTGGCACTTCCCTGATTATTCACAGAGTTCACTGAGCTGTTGATGAAGGTTCCGTCCGTGACTATGTTCCCGCTGCCGACAATGGTATTGCTCTGCACATAGTTAGTGACCTGAGTCTCGTAGTCCTCAATGTCAATGTTGCAGCTGCGCAGGTAATCCATCGTTACCCGGACGATTTTGAGTTCCATCACGCGGAGAATTCGGTCGGCGTCGTCGGCCTGATGCATGTTGTCGGCAATGGGCTGGGCGTAGAGCTCGCGGATGCTGACCAGGCCGCGTTTGACGGGCCTGGAGCGGGGCGGCTTCCCCGACCGGTCGGCCAGCTCGCGGACCTTCCTCGCCGCCGTGACGAACTGGCGGAGGGTCAGCCCGGCGGCCACGGCCACCTGGACGGCCAGGCGCCGTTCACGGAGTTCGTCCGCAACCTTGAGATCGGAGACGATCGGCGCCAGGACGTAGGGGCGGACGACCACTCTGAGGCAGTGGCCCTGCAACGCGGCGCTCACGTACACCGAGGCCACGAGCTGGCCGTCCCAGCTGCTCGCGCTGGCCCTCAGGTAGTGCCGTTCGGGATGCACCGAGGGGGAACGGCCGGCCACCTCGGCGACGACATCATGGGCGGGCGGGAGGTCTGGATAGTGCAGGCGCAGGGTCCGGACGGGCAGCAAGGCAATCGCTCTGGACCGCGGAACTGGGACGGTTATCACCATGCCCACATCCAGGTAGGGCAGGCCGTACGTGAAATGCGTAGGCCTCAGAGGGTCCGGCCGACCGTCTTTCGCTGACAGCGGTCCATGGGCGTAACCGTGCACCTGCCCGTCACCCACTCCCTGAGTGAAAATGTGCTGGCCCACGTACGCGAGCAACGTCGCGGCCGTGAACACTTCTATGCCCTGCGCCTTGTCCTTCCGCGTGTCGAGCGGGACGGTGAGTGGCAACGGCGTGAAGGGGGTGCCCGCCCCGACGATTCCGTCCTTGTCGTAGTAGACCTGGCGGGGCGGAGCCACGGAGAATTCCCCGGCGCTGGCACCCTGGCCATCAGACTCGACGCCGGATGCAGGCGTCTCCCCGGCGTCACGGGGCCACACGGCCAGGCTCGCGGCTGCGGAGGGTGCGGACTGCGGAAGTGAAGGCTCCGGCCACAATTTCCGCACCTGCCAGACCGACCACAGTATGTCGGCCATGTAGATGAGGAAGACGGCTCCCAGGCAGATAAGCGGGACCGCGAACGAGGCACGCGCGCGCGCATCGTCCGAGACCAGGGCCAGGGCAACACCCAGCGCGACGGCGAGAACCACAGGGGACAACAGCCGCACCCGGCCCAGGACCACGATGACGAGCAGGATTATTCCTATCGTCCTGGCCGTGCCCCAAGGGTCAAGGAAGACGGCACAGGCGAGCGCGATGGCGGCCGCCGCATCACGAAAGAAGGTTTGCCACAGGGCGGCCCAGCAATGCCTGCGTACTCCTTCGACGCTTACCGCGGACATGGGCAGAACACCCTCAGCCCGGAAAAGGACCCGTATCGCATAAGCCCGCCCCACAGGCAGCGGAGGCCTGGGCAGGCGCATTCCTAATTCAAGAACCTTGTCGGGAAGCATTGCGCGCCGTAAATAGGCCGCCGCACACAGATAACGAGTGGCCTGGCTTTCCGCAAAATCACTGCCCGGACGACGATGACCGTCAGGCGGGAACGGATTTTCTGGCACCGTGACTGCCGACTTCATGACAGGATCCCCTTCCTCGCTCGCAGGAACGCCGAGCACTCGGGGGCCAGAGAACTGGATATAAACGCCGGAAAAAGGCATTCAGAAGATTAAGGACTCACACCATGAGCCGAACGTTCCGCCACATTCCTGCCGCTGTCAAGGGCTGACCTGCGGCCAGGGCCGCTGGGGGACGACCGCTTCGGTGGCGGCAGGGAGTACGAGGGTGAGGTTTTCGTTGCGGAGAACGAGCCGCGGGGGCAGCCGGCCCGAGCCGGCGCGCGGCGCGAACCGGCGCGGCGCGAGGTAGTAATAGCGGCCGCTGCGGTAATCGATCCGGATCTCACGGATGCCCGGCCGCCGGGCAGCCAGCACGGCGCCCAGCGGGACCCCCAGCCCCGTGGGCTGGACGGGGGTGTGGGCGTTGCCCGCGACCACCAGCGTGCCGGGGCCCGCGGCGGCCGCCAGGACGCGGCCGGCCATCGCCTCGTCCCGCTGGGACCAGCTCCAGTCGGCGTCCGTGGTCCCGTCCATCAGGGTGAGCTCCAGCGGCCCGGCGGCGCGCTCCCGGAGCACGGCCAGGTGGCCGGCGGTGATCCGGCCGCGTGCACCTCGCCGAGCAGCAGGAACCCTGACTCCCGGACCGAGCGCTCCGCGGCGGCCCGCGCGGCGGGCTCCAGGACGAGGCCGGGATCGCTGGCCGGGAAGTCCGCCACGGCCTGGGCGAACGCCGCCAGCGAGGCCAGGGCGGGCATGGCGGCGGACCCGCGGGCGTCAGTCGCGGCCGCGGAGCAGGGACACCCGGAACGGGCGCAGCTCACCCCGGGCGTACCCGCTGCTGATGGCCGGGTCGGCCGCCATGACCTGCTGCGCGGCGTCCTCGTCGGACGCCTCGAAGACGGCCACCCCGGTATTGATGCGGCCCAGCGTGGGACCGGCCAGGATCAGCTGCCCGTCCGCGAGCAGGCGCTGCAGGCGCTCGAAATGCCGCGCCCACACAGCCTTTTCGTCGTCGGTCATCGTCGCCGCGAAGTCATCCCGCGGGGGATGGATGAAGTAGATCCACTCCGTCACGCGGCCGAGTCTGCCCGGGTGCTGGCGGTCCGTCAACGAGCGCGGAGCTGGGGACGCACGCTCCCCCGGGCTCAGCTGCGGACGGTCAGCGCGTCGAGGACGCGCTGGACGTTCCCGTCGAGGTCCCGGGCCGCGTCGGCCCGGCCGGCCAGGTGCCTGATCAGCGCCTGCTGGAAAAGCCCGTCGAAGACGGCGTACGCGGCGCCGGAGGACACGGCCAGCGGGGTGCCGGCCAGACGTGAGAACTTGCTGACGATGCGCCAGATCATGCGCTCGAGGCTCTCGTCGATCTCGGTTACGTCGCGGCGGTAGGAGTCGTCGAACAGGCTCTGGTTCCGCAGGTCGTACCAGAGCCGGTGCAGCGTGGCCTCCTCGACCAGGGTGGCCGCCATGGCCGCACCGAACCCCCGCCGCAGCTCGCCGGCGGACGTGGCGGTGGCGACGATGTTGTCGTACCGGGTCACGCATTCGGCCTTGTACTGCCGCACGCAGTAGGTGATCAGCTCGGTCTTGTCGCTGAAGTAGTAGTGCAGCACGCCGTGGGAGAACTCGGAGTTCTGCGCGATGTCGCGCAGGCTGGTCCGCGCGTAGCCCTGCTCGGCCAGGGTCTGCAGCGCCGCCGCGGCCAGCTGGGCCCGCCGTTCGGCGAACTTGTCCATCTGCCGGCGCGCGATCCGGTCGCGGTTCCGCTCAGCCGTATCAGTCTGGGCGGCCTCAGTCCCGGCGCTCACGGCCTGGGCCGTCTCGGACGTTACCTGTGCTGCCTCGGTCACGGTCAGGGTCCAATCAGCTCCGCGTCCCCCGCGAAGTGCGGGTCAAGTCTACCCGGCACGCTGCTTTGCGATCTTGACCGGTGACCAGAATTCTCTGGACGATCGTCCAAGTATCTCTTGACAGTTGTCAAGACGCACGTCCAGGCTATGACTCACGTCACAGCATCCGCAGCCTGGCTGCGGGATACGGGCCCATGGCGGTCCCGGGAAGAGGTGCCTGATGAGCGTGTACGAGCTGACGGGGCGGAAGGCACTGGTCACCGGCGGGGCCCGCGGGCTCGGTCACGGCATGGCGGAAGCCCTGGCCCGGGCCGGGGCGGCCGTCGTCATCGCCGACGTCCAGGAGGATCTGGGCAAGAAGTCCGCCGACGCGCTCTGCCAGTCCGGCGCGATCTGCGAGTTCGTGCCGCTGGACGTGACCAGCGAGGCGAGCTGGGACCAGGCCATGACGCAAGCCATCAGTGCCCTCGGCGGCCTGGACATCCTGGTCAACAACGCCGGGGTGGAAATCTCCAGCCTGGTCATCGACATCGAGGCCGCCGACGTCCGGCGCATGCTCGAGGTCAACGTGCTGGGCACGGCCCTGGGGATCAAGCACGCGTTCCGGGCCATGCGCCCCGGCGGCCCTGCGGGGCAGGGCGGCGCCGTGATCAACGTGGCCTCGGTCGCGGCCACCATCGCCTTCCCCGGTATCGCCGGCTACTCCGCCACCAAGTCAGCCGTGGACCGGCTCACCCGGGTCGCGGCGATGGAATCCGGCAAGCTCGGCTACGGCGTCCGGGTGAACTGCGTGTACCCGGGCCTGGTGGCGACGGAGATGGGCCTGCAGCTCGCGGCGGACATGGAAACGCTCGGCCTCTACCCCAGCGCGCAGCATGCGGTCGGCGCGGTCATCGAGCAGACCCCGCTCGGCCGGCTCGGAGAGGTACCGGACATGGCGGACGCGGTGGTGTTCCTGGCCTCCGACGGCGCCCGGTTCATCACCGGGGCGGGGCTGCCGATCGACGGTGGCATGGGCATGTGACCGGATCCTTCTGACTTCCAGCGAAAGGCGCACTCATGAGCACGGACAAGCCGGTCGTCGTCTACGGCGCGTCGGGGTACACCGGGCAGCTGATCTGCGAGTACCTGCGGGAGTTCAACATCCCGTTCGTGGCGGCCGGGCGGGACAAGGCCCGGATCACCGAGGCCCTGGAGCGGGTGCCCGGCATCGGCACCGTGCCGCACGACGTGATCGAGGTTGAGCACGCGGTCGGGCCGCTGACCGAACTGCTGGCCGGTGCCTCGGTGGTGCTCAACACGGTCGGGCCGTTCGCCCGGCACGGCGGCGAGGTGGTCGAGGCCTGCCTGGCGGCCGGATGCCACTACCTCGACACCACCGGCGAGCAGGACTGGCTGATCACCTGCGACGAGACCTACGGCGAGCAGATGGCCGCGCGGGGGCTGCTGCTGGCGCCGGGTGTCGCGCAGATGTACACCACCGGCGAGATCGCGGCCGACATCTGCCTCGAGCGGCCGGGCCTGGACACGCTCGACATCGAGGTGTTCTGGAAGGGCCTGCCCACGATCGCCTCGACCCGGACGATCCTGGTCAACGCGGCCCTGGCCAAGGCCTATTACCTCGAGCAGAACGAGTACGTGGAATGGCCGCCGGACGCCGGGCTCTACACCGTCGTGGTCCCCGGCCAGCATGAGACCGGGCTGGCGCTGCCGTGGGGCGGCACCTCGCATCCGGTCTGGTTCCGCCGCGACCCGCGGGTCGCCAACGTCAAGGTGCTCGGCGGCGTGTTCAACCGCGCGCTCATGATGGGCGTCCCGCAGATCGTGGCGGGGGCGCTGGAGCAGATCAAGGACCTGTCCGACGCCGAGAAGTACACCGCCCTGTCTGAGCAGGCCGCCGCCGTGATGAACCAGATGCCGCCGCGGGAGAACCCGCGGATCAACACCTCGCTGGACTCGGTGTACGCGTCCGGCCCGCTCGGCCGCGCGCACTGCGTGCTGCACGGCAACTGCAATTACAAGCAGACCGGCGCCCTGCAGGCCTACGCCGCGTACGCACTGCTCCAGCAGCCGCCCCGGCGGGTCGGCTTCGCGTCCGGCTGCCAGGCGTTCGGCCACCGCGAGCTGCTGGGCATGCTGCGCGGCTTCGGGCTGGTCATGGAGCCCGTCCTCACCGTCCAGCACTGATCAGGCGGCACTGACCATGCGGCTGACCGACTTCCTGGACAAGGGAGCGTCGCTCGGCCCGGACGCGCCGTGCCTGACCATGGGCGGCCACAGCCGCAGCTACGCCGAGGTCCAGCGGCTGTCCTGGGTGATCGGCCAGGCGCTGGCCCGGTCCGGCATCCAGCCCGGCGACAAGGTGGCGGTACTGTCCGCCAACGATCCCGTCGCGTTCTCCTGCGTGTTCGGCATCGCCCGGGCCGGGGCGGTGTGGTGCCCGGTCAACCCGCGCAACGAGGCGGCGGAGAACCGCGCCCTCCTGGACCTCTTCGACTGCGCCTGCCTGATCTTCCAGGGGAGTTTCGCCCCGCTGGTCGCGCGGATCGCCCCGGAACTGCCGAAGGTGACCACGCTGGTCTGCCTCGGCCAGGTCGCAGGCGTACCGGGGGCCGTCGCGTTCGATGACTGGGTGGACGGGCTGCCCGGCCAGCCCTGGCAGGCCGATCCGGTGGACGACCTCGCGATGATCGCGGGCACCGGCGGCACCACCGGGCAGCCCAAGGGCGTGCTGCTCACCGGCCACAACATCGAGACGATGACGGCCCTCACGCTCATGGGCTACCCCTTTGAGGGGCGGCCCGTCTACCTGGCCCTGGCTCCCCTCACCCACGCGGCCGGCGTGCTCTGCTTCCCGGTCATGACCCTCGGCGGGGAGATCGTCATCATGCCCGCGCCGGACCTGGCGGAGTTCCTCTCGCTAATCGGCCAGCACCAGGTCACCCACGCGTTCCTGCCGCCCACCCTGATCTACCTGCTCCTCGACCAGCCTGGGCTGGCCGCGGCCGACCTCGGCTCGCTGCAATGCCTGTGGTACGGCGCGGCCCCCATGTCGGCCGCACGCCTGGAGCAGGCCATCCGCGTCCTCGGCCCGGTCATGGGGCAGCTGTTCGGGCAGACCGAGGCGCCGATGATGATCTCGAGCATGGCGCCGAAAGATCATTTCCGCGCCGATGGAACGCTGGCTACCGACCGCTTCGCGTCCGCGGGCCGCCCCGGCCCCCTGGTCACCGTGGCCATCATGGATGAGCAGGGCCGGCTGCTGCCCGCGGGCCAGCGCGGCGAGATCGTCGTCCGCGGCCCCCTGGTCATGGCCGGCTACTACAAGGACCCGGCCGGCTCCGCTGACGCCGGACGGCACGGCTGGCACCACACCGGCGACATCGGCTACCTCGACAGCGGCAACTACCTCTACATCGTGGACCGGGCCAAAGACATGATCATCACCGGCGGGTTCAACGTCTACTCCGCCGAGGTCGAGCAGGCCCTCATGGCCCACCCCGGGGTGCTGGACTGCGCGGTCGTCGGGCTGCCGGACGACAAGTGGGGGGAGAAGGTCACCGCCGTCGTCCAGGCCCATCCCGGCCAGGACGTGCCGGCCGATGACCTCCGGGCGTTCGTCAGGCAACGCCTGGGCGGGGTCAAGGCGCCCAAGCACGTCGAGGTCTGGCCCGACCTGCCCCGCTCCCGGGTCGGCAAGGTACTCAAGAACGAGGTCAGGTCCCGGCTGCTCGGCCCGGCCCCCGGCGACGGCCGCTAGCGTCATTCAGCCCCGGTGCCGGGCCGGTCCCCGGCGGCGATGGCGATGATCTCGGGGCTGGCCGGCGTGTACGGCGCGCCGTCCCAGTCGCCGTACCAGGTGACCTGCGTCAGGCCGGCCTCCGCGAGGAACGCGGCCACCGCGGGCTGGTCCATGAAGCGGAGCGTTTCCGGGACCACCACGGTCCCGTCCGGCGCATCATCGGCGGCCGCGGGGGCTCCCCCCGCCTCCGTGAAGCGGAACCAGGTCTCGTAGGTGACCAGCTCCCCCGCCACCGCGCTGATGTCGTAGTGCACGTCGGCCACGAGACCGGCCGCCTCCACCCGCTGCCTGGTGTCCCGCGGGTTCCAGTCCTGCCATTCGCGGACGGCCGGGTTCCGGGTCTCGAACGCGATCCGGCCTCCGGGGGCCAGATGCCGGCCCAGGGCCCGCAGCGCCGCCCGGACGTCACCATCCTCCAGCAGCAGCTGGAACACGTGCCCGGTCATGATGATCAGGTCGAAACGGGCGCGGGTGGCCAGGCTGGCCGCGCCGGCCTCGATCCAGCGCACCCGGTCGCCGCCGGGCCGCGCGCGGGCCACGGCCAGCATCGCGGCCGCCGGGTCGGCGCCCGTCACGTGATGTCCCCGGGCCGCGAACTCGCAGGCCAGCAACCCGGTACCGCAGCCCATGTCCAGGATCCGGGCCGGCGCCGGGCCAGCCAGGCCGAGGTAGAACGCCGCGGCGGCGCCGGCCGGATTCAGCGCGTCGTACAGGGCCGCCAGCCGCGGATCCGCATAGCTCGCGCTGGGCATGGCCCCAGACTAGGGCCATGATGCCCGACGAGGACCGGCTGCGGTTGCGGGGAACGTTCGACGGGGTGGCCGGAAGCTACAACCGCGTCCGCCCGGACTATCCCCGCCAGCTCTTCGACGACCTCATCGCCATCGCCGGGCTGGCTCCCGGCGACCACCTGGTCGAGGCGGGCTGCGGCCCCGGCAAGGCCACCCTCCCCCTGGCCCGGCGCGGTTTCCGCGTCACCTGCCTCGAACCCGGCCCGGACCTGGCCGCGGCCGCGCGCCGCCACCTGGCCGGGCTGGACGCGGAGGTCATCGGGACCCGGTTCGAGGACTGGCGGCCCCGGGCCGGCGACCAGGCCGCACTGGTCTACGCCGCGACCGCGTGGCACTGGATCGATCCCGCCGTCCGCTACCGGCAGGCCTGGCGGCTGCTTCGCCCGGGCGGCCATCTCGCGTTCTGGAGCGCGCTGCACGTGTTTCCCGACGGCGGTGACCCGTTCTTCGCCGAGATCCAGGAGGTGTACGACGGGATCGGCGAGGGGCTGCCGCCCGGGAGCTCCCAGCCCCGCCCCGGGGAACTGCGGGACCACAGCCCCGAGATCGAGGCGAGCGGGCTGTTCAGCATCGCCGGGATCCGCCACTTCGACTGGGAGCAGGTCTGCGACGTGGAGAGCTACATCGGGCTGCTCAGGACGTTCTCCGGTCACATCGCCATGGAGGGCTGGAAACAGGACCGGCTCTACGGGGAGATCCGGGCCCGGCTGGCCCGCCGCCCGGGCCACTCGGTCCGCCGCCACTGGGGAGCCGTCCTGCACGTCGCGCGCCGCCGCGGCTGACCAGGCCAGATCGGGAAACCCGAGCTCAGTAGACTGCGCGGCATGGAG